>JACPWC010000012.1 GCA_016197225.1 Chloroflexota bacterium | reverse complement strand
GTTGGCGTGTAGGTGAAAGTCGGCGTGAGGGTTTGAGTGTCCGTCGGTGTGTAAGTAAACGTCGGCGTCAGCGTCTCAGTCGGTGTCTCTGTTGGCGTCTCAGTCGGTGTTTCGGTCTCGGTCGGCGTCTCGGTGGGCAAGGGCGTGTCGGTGGGTAGCGGCGTCCGGGTCCGAATCGGCGGCCTGGATGAGGAAGTTGTTGAGGTGGGGGCTGGAATGGGCGTCTCAGTGTCGAACCGGGGTGCTGGCAATGGCGTCGAACTTGGCGTTTCGGTGGGCGCTTGAGGCGTTCGAGTGGGGGTGTTGGTTGGCTGGATGACGCTAACGTCGTTGATTTGAACAACGCCGGTTGAAAGGATGAGCGGAGCCGGACTTGGGATGTCCAAGCTTAATACCTCAGCCTCGCTTTGCACTTCACTGATCAGGGCAACTTCCAGAGGCTTCAGTTCAGGCAGATTGCTGGCATCGGTTTCGTAATCCAGTTCGCCGATCTGAATGCCGGAGAAAATAAGCGGCGGCCATTCCAGCGTAGCAAAGGCGGTTCTAATCAGAGACTCAAGCGTGAATATGCTAAATAAGAATATGATGATGATGATGACAACCCAGACCAGCACCCGCCGGGCGAAGACGATTGCCTGTTCTCGAGTCGGGCGCTTTGCCAGAATGATGTCGGCCAGTTCATTGAAGCTGGGCGGCTTTTCAGATCCAAACAGACGCCGAACCATCCAACTGCGGATCGACAGAGGAAAAAGAGGCCTGCCAATGATGCTAGACATGAAAACGGGTATGCGTCACCCTCAAACGCATCGGTACCACTGTACCATATTTTGCAGTGTAGACAAATAGGCGAACGGCCAATTTTATAGGCATTTGTACTGTTTTTGACGCAACATAACAATGGCGCTCAATTCTTCGGGCAGAATACGGTAAAATCGCCCAACCAATCTTTATAACTCAAGGAGAAGAAGATCATGAAACGTAATACATTTCGTATTGGTTGGGTTGTGGCCCTGCTTTCGATAGCGACTTTGGCCTGCACCTGCGGTTTGATTTCGGGCCTGACTCAGGCCGGAGAAGGATTGCAAACCGTGCAAGCCGCCGCCACTGAACTTGCTACCAGCGGCGCTTTAGAAACCGTTCAGGCGCTTGCCACCGAGGCCGAAAACGGCGGCTTTCAGAAAACGGCTGAGGCCCTGTCCACCCAAGCGTCTGGCGGCGGCGCGCCCGATGACATTCCGGTCCTGGAGAACACGCAGGGCTTCTTCGGCTCGGCAGATGTCGTCTCCTATCTCACCTCGGACGAGTACAACTCTGTGCTGGAATTCTACAAGACCGAAATGGCGGCCAACGGCTGGGCCGAGGATGGCACTCAAACCTCTGTTGAAACCACCGACGCCGCCGTGCTTTATTACACAAAGGACGACCGCAAGACTATCGTCACTATCAGCGCCGCGGCGGGTCAAACGTCGGTGCAAGTGCTAATTCAAAAGTAACTCCCTTTTGCTCAGTCTTCCGAAGTCTGATCACCAGACTTCGGAAGACTCGACGTTATGAACTTCACAACTCTTGCCGGGGCCGGGCGACTCCTGGTCGCTCCCTCGTCCGGCGAAATCGCCATCCTGCGGACCGTGCTTTACGCCGACGTGTTCAACTATCCGCTCACCGCGCCGGAAATTCATCGTTACCTCATCGGCGAGTCTCTCGCTCTGGAAGAAGCGCAGTTTATTCTTGGCTCTTCACCCTGGCTGGCCCAAATCATTTCGCATGTCGGCGATTTTTATGTGGTGGCCGGTCGTGAAGACCTGATCGTTTTGCGCCAGGCTCACGCCCTCTCGGCAGAAAAGTTGTGGCAGGTAGCTCGCCAATATGGCCGCCTGCTGGCCGCCCTGCCATTTGTGCGAATGGTCGCCGTCACCGGCGCGCTGGCGATGGACAACGCCAAACCCGACGATGACGTAGATTACCTCATTGTCACTGTGCCGGGCCGGGTGTGGCTGGTTCGCGCGCTGGCAATCCTCATTGTCCGCCTGGCTCGCCTCGGCGGCGTCAATCTTTGCCCCAACTACCTGCTGTCTGAAACATCCCTTCTGCAAGAACAACGTGATCTCTTCATCGCCCACGAACTTGCTCAAATGATTCCACTAACCGGGCACGACTTGTACTGGCAGATGCGCTCGATCAACGGTTGGGCCGCCGGCTTTTTACCCAACGCCGACTCCATGCCCCGGCCCGAACGTGACGCCGCGCCGCGCGGCCCGGCCCGCCTCGGCCAGCGCTGGCTTGAAAGTTTGCTGGCCGGCCGTGTTGGCAACCTGCTCGAAAACTGGGAACGCCGCCGCAAGCTGCAAAAATTCCGGCCCCAACTGCGCCGCCCCGCCACCGAAGCAGTCCTGGACGAGACTCGCATCAAAGGCCACTTCAACGATTATGGCCGGCTGACTCGGCAAGCCTACGAACAACGTTGCGCTGCTTACAAAATTGACGGCTGGGCACAGTGAGTTGACAACTCGCTTCACATGACAAAACTTGCCATCGTCTCGCCGTTCCCGCCGGAAATCTCAGGCGTCGGTCAATACGGATCGAGAGTGGCCGAAGGGCTGGCTCACAGCGGCCACTTTGAGCAAATGCGCGTGTTTGCCAACCAGACCTCAAACGCGCCTGCCCTCGAACATCACAACGGCTTCGTCGTCCAACGAGCATGGCGGCGCAACCACCTGGCGAACGCCGGGATTCTGATGCGTGAGCTTCGCCAGTGGCAGCCAGATGCAGTCTGGTTCAACATCGGCCTGGCCAGCTTTGGCCGCACTCGCCTGCAAAACTTTCTGGGGCTGAGTGCGCCCCTGCTTACCCGCTCACTCGGCCTGCCAACCGTTGTCACCCTTCACGAAATTTTTGAGGCCTCCAACCTGCGTTTGCTGGGCGCAGTCAATGGCCGCCTCACTTATCTGGGCGGCCAGGTTGCCACCCGCCTGCTTCTGCAAGCAGATATTGTTTGCCTGACCTTGCGGGCCTACGTGCAAATTTTTCAAAAACAGTATCAAGCCCACAACCTGGCCCATGTGCCGCATGGCGCGTTCGACGCGCCCGGCTTCACGCCCTTGCCGGACGAAAAGCGCATTCTCATGTTTGCCATGCACGCGCCTTATAAGGGCCTGCCAGAACTGCTCGACATCTTCCGCCAACTTCGCGCCGACGACCCGTCTATTCGACTCACAGTGGCCGGCAGTGATCATCACCGCTTTCCCGGTTACTTGAATCAAGTGCGAGAGGCGCTGGGCGAGAGTCCGGGTGTGGAATGGCGAGTCGGCGTCCCCGAAAACGAAGTGCCCGGCCTGTTCGCTTCGGCCCGAGTCGTCGCCCTGCCATGCATCGCCACCACCGGCGCGTCGTCCATCATTCATCGCGCCTCAGCGCATGGCCGCCCGGTGCTGGCTTATAATCACGACGACCTGAGGGCTGTGGCCGACGAAGAAAACTTGCACGTTGAATTTGTGCCGCAGGGCGACCGGAATGCTTTTGCCCGGCAACTGCGCGACCTGCTTAAGGACCCGGCCCGCTGCGAAACGATTGGCCGGGAGAACGTCGCTGTGATGAGAACCATGACTCTGGCTGTCACCTGCCAGCGTTACATTCAGCTTTTTGAAAGAGCAACGGCCCTCAACGGCGTGTTGTAATTCACCGCGTTCAGGAGAATGCTATGTCTCGCAAAATCTTGTTTTCTGTTTTGATGTTTCTGGCGCTGGCCGGGCTGGCCTGTAGCCTGTTGGGCGGCGCGAGCACCAGCGTGCCTGCCTCCACTGCTTTAGCCGGAACGCGCTCGGCCCAACTTTCCGAGTTGAAGAATGAAGTTCAATCTCGCGCTTCAAGCACGGGCGAGTGGCAGTCTGCCGTTGACGGCGCGCAAGTGGCGGCGGGCGGCGGCGTGAAAACCGGCGACGATTCTCGTGTGCGCCTCGACATCTCCGACGGCACTATTTTGCGCCTCGCCCCGCAGACCGAATTTGAGTTGAAGCAGTTGTCGCCAGAAGCGGCTGACTCGGTGACTCAGCTGACGCTGACGGCGGGCAAGATGTGGGCGGCGGTGACGACGGCGCTGGGCGGCGGATCGTTCGACGTGGAGACTCCGGTGGGCGTGGCCACCGTGCGCGGCTCGTACATGAGCGTCGAATACTTTCCGGCCAACGGCCAGATGATCACCTCGTGCCTCGAAGGCAAGTGCCGCCTCACTTCGTCGGCCAGCAACAAGTTCACCGATCTGAATACAGGCCAGCAGTCTGGCATCCCCGGTTTTGGCCAGGACCCGTCTCCAGCCAAGCCGATTGACATTGCCCAAATTCGCGGCTGGTCGGTCGAGTTCCCTGAAGCGGCGCAGTTCGTGGCCACGCTCACGCCCGGCCCGGAGCCGACGGCCACCCCGGCCGGCACGCCGCCGGCAGGCGGGGGCGCCGGCGGGCAAGTGATCGGCGGGGGGAGCGCCGGTCAGACTGCCTGCGACCATCCCTATTTCCCGATTCGCGCTGGGGCCACGTGGACATATTCCACGCCTGACGGCCCGATGACGTGGTCGGTGAGCGAAGTGACTGGCGACACCACGAGCGCCGCCGCCGTTGTCAACATTAATTTGAGCGCCGGGCAAATTACTTATCATTGGCAGTGCGATGCCAACGGCCTGACGTCGTACGATTTTGTGTCGCTGAACATCGGCCAGTTGAGTAATTTTGTTATCAATCAGGAAGTGATTGGCTCCTCTGGCGTGTGGTTGCCGGCGGCCGAGTTGCTCCAGCCGGGCTATGCCTGGAGTTTTGCTTATCAGCTCAAGACGACAATGACAGTTGAGGGGCAAACGTTTGACGGGGCGACAGACGTCTCGCAAGACAGCGCCGTCACGGGCGCAGAGTCGGTGACGGTGGGTGGGGCGACTTACGACGGTTTGCAGATCGGCGGCAACAGCGTCTTCACTTCTCAAATGCAAATTCCGGGCGGGCTAAGCATCCCGCCCACGACAAGCAATAGCACTTTCACGGATGTGTACGCCCGTGGCGTGGGCCTGGTGAGCGCCGCCTCAACCAGTGATGGCTCAACTTACTCTTACGAACTGACGAGCTTTAGCATTCCCTGATTAAAGGTGACAGCCACTAAATAGGAGCGGTCTTTGACGCCCACAAACCCTATTCGTCAGTCCGGCATTTCGTTATTGCTTGCTCTGATTCTGGCCGCTTGCGGCGGCGGCAACACGCCCGCACCCGTCGGCGGCATTGAGGGCCAGGTGCTCATCGGGCCAATGTGTCCTGTCGTTCAAGTCGGCACGCCTTGCCCGGATCAACCGTATCAGGCGACGATCACAGTACTGGATGCGAACGGCAACCAGGTAGCCCAGTTTCGATCAGATGCGCAGGGGCAGTTCCATGTGTCGCTCGTTCTGGGCACTTACACCTTGCGTCCCGAGTCGCCTGATCATTTCACCCGTGCTGGGGAGCAAACGGTTACTGTAAGCGCAGGGCAGTTTACGCAAGTGATGATCATTTACGATAACGGGATCAGATGACTGAGAGTTTTCAGCAAAAAAAACAAGGGCGGCCTGGATAGGCCGCCCTTGTGATTCAGAAGAGGGGAGAATTAGGGTTTGCCGCCGCCCTTACCAGAGTTGTCCCCGTTGTCATTGCTGTTGTTGTCGCCGTTGTCGTTGCCATGATCGTCGCCGTTGTCATTGCTGTTGTCGTCGCTATTGTCGTTGCCATGATCATCGCCGTTGTCATTGCTGTTGCTATTGATGTTGTCGTCGCTATTGTCGTTGGTGCTGGAAACATTGTCGTTGGTGTTGGAAGTGTTATCGTTGCCGTTGGTGTTGCTGTTGGCATTGACGTTGCCGTTGTCATCGCCGCCGGCGTTGGCCCCTTCCACTTCAACTTCGCGGGCCGAGAGCGCGCCGCTGCTGTCAACGAAGGCGTGCACTTTGACCACCACGCCAACTGCCAGCGTGCCCTTCACTTCAGTGTCGTTGCCAATGAAGACCGTCTGCCCGGCCACGACGATGAAGCCGGCGCCCATTTCGGAGATCGTGCCAGAGAACTCGACTTCGCCGCCGGTTGAGGTTGTGTTGTCGTTGCTGTTCGCATTGCTGTTGTCGTCCGAGCCGTTGTCATTGGCGTTGCTGTTGGCATTGCCGTTGGCGTTGCTGTTGGCATTGTCATCAGAGCCGTTGTCGTTGCTGTTTTCATCGCCATTGTCATTGCCCGCGGCGTTGTCGTTGCTGTTGACATTGCCGTTGTCATCGCCCGGAGCGTTGTCGTTGCTGTTGACGTTTGCGCCGCCGTTGTCGTTGGCGGCATTGTCGTTGGCATTGACATTTGCCCCGCCGTTGTCATTGGCGTTGACGTTCGCCCCGCCGTTGTCGGTGACGGCGGCTCCGCCGCAGGCGGCCAGGATCAAAGCAGTGAGCACGAGCAGGATGAAGTAAGTTTTGTAGGTCTTGTAGGTTTTGAGTTGAGACATGAGATTTCTCCTAAATTTGTTTGAATTTGATTGGGCGTATGCCGCCTCAAGTATTGGATGTGCCAGGTGATCAGTCGGTTACTTTGAAAACGACGCTATTTTCATCGCGATAAACCTCCTCGAACTGCGGGTCGGCTTCGGCTCGTTCCAGGAAAGCCTTGTGTTTCAAGTCCGACACTACATATTCAGCGTTGAAATGCTCGCGGATGGCTGACGACAGGTCTAACCCGCGACCCTGGGTGATGTCCACCCAAAGGTAGTAGAGATCGGGGTCGGCCCGTTGCAGGTAAGTGGGGTCGAGACCGACGGTGTAAACGTTGTGGGTGTTGTAAAAGAAGAGCCGGGTGAAGTCATCCCAATCGGTTTGGAATACCAGCGAACCTTCCGGCGTGTTGGCGGTCAACCATTCCGACGCGCCCGCAAATTGTTCGGCAGGCAGATCGTTCTGCAAAAGGTCTCGCGTCCGGTAAACGTTGTAAGCCGCCCCGGCCAGGACGATAACGGTGAGAACCATTACCAGTCGCCGTCCGAACTGTCTCTCCGCCAGAACCGGTTGCCAGGCGAAAGCGCAGAACAGCACTGCGAAGGCCGGGAAGTATTCGACGAAGCGCCGCGAGGCCAACAGCATGATGCCAAAGACAATGCTGAGGCCAAAGCTGAAGGCGGCGGGCAGGCTGAGGCGTTGGCGTTGCCAACCCAGGGCAAACGCGCCGGTTACAAAAGCCGCCAGGGCCACACCGCTGTTCTCCATCAGTTGGGCGGTGGTGTAGGGATACCATTCACTGCCCACCTTCACGCTGGCGATGTCGAGCTTGGCGATGAGGTGGTGATAGATGAAGGTCAGGTTTTGCGGAAAGTAAGGGTTGAATACCAAACCCAGCCCGAGGCCGATGGCCGAATAGATCAACACGCTCCAGCGCCACTGCCCTTCAACCAGCCGGGCGGCGACAAAGTAGACTCCGGCGACGACCAGCAGAAGCGGGAAGGCGTCGTAGAGCCAGACATAGGTCAAGCCCAGCACGATTAGCCAACGCTCGCGGCGCTCGATCATCAAATACATGGCGACGATGAGCCACAACAGTGAAAGCGATTGCGCGCGCGGCATGAGGAGGCGGTAGATGAAGGCGCTTGAGGCGGCGACCATACCAATCGTCCACAAGGTTGCGCCCGGCACGTGTTGCGTTCTCAAGAGCCAGCCGCCGGCGGCCAGGGCCGCCGCCGCAAAAACCACTGCCGCTATCTGCCCGCCCAGGATCAAGTTGCCGCCGGCAAACGGCGACAGTAGCACGTGAAAGAGCCAGTGATGGTCGTAGTAACTTTCTGGCTTCAGAATAGTGAGCGGAAGCCAGATGAAGTCGGGCGTGAGATCGGCTCGCATCAGAGCGGCCATTTTGACGTGGTAGTAACCGTCGGTGCCAACCAAACCGGAAGCGGCCATTTGCACCAGAGCCAACAGCCCAGACAACGCCAGGCTCAACCGGAGAAACCAGCCATCAAAACGAAAAGCTCGCGGTAAAGAAAGTGTTTGTGTGGTCATCATTCAAAAAGTCGCTAGATTTCACAAAAAGTTACGCCGTAACTTTTCATTGTTCGTGGCGACAACTTAGAACCTATCAGAAAGCCTCGTAGGGTTTCGGAACCCTCAGAGTCTTTCCGGTTATTCGGATAGGCGATTAGGAGTGGTCGGGTCTCCCGACTTTGGCGGGAAAACCCTGCCACGAATGAGACGAATTGGCGGCGAATTTGTGAAATTCGTGTAATTCACAAAGAATCCCGTTCAATTCGGTACAGCCGTTAAATCTGGTATAGCCGAGTGATCTCAGTAACTTTTCGCCCTGGCGGGCGACTTTTAAGAGAAATCTCACTGTATTTTTTGCCGGGAATGATGTATTCTCTCTTTTATGACCTCTTTTTGGGAGCCGCGCCTGTGATTGAGAACGACGACAGGCTGTTAGCTGATGCGCGCAACCTTGACTCACGCGCACTGGCGGCCATTCACGATCGTTTCTACCCAGATATTTATCGCTATCTGCTGTACCGCACCAACGACGAACATACAGCTGAAGATTTAGCCAGCGAAGTGTTTATGCGCCTGTTGGACGTTTTCCATGCGGGCAGGCCGCCGGCGGTTTTGCGGGCCTGGTTGTTTGGCGTTGCCAGCAACCTGGCCGCCGATCATTTCAGGCGGCAATCACGCCGTCCGCAGGTCGCCCTTTCGGAAGAACTGGTGGCTGAGGACACCAATTTGGAAATGGAAACCGGAGCACGGCTGGCCGCCAAAGAAGTTCGCGAAGCCCTGCACCACCTCACCGATGAACAACAACAAGTGCTGGCCCTGCGTTTTGGCGATGGCCGCTCCATTGACGACACCGCCTCTCTGATGCAAAAGTCGGTGACGGCGGTGAAGCAATTGCAGTTCCGGGCCGTGGCCGCCTTGCGTCGTCATCTGGAGGGATCGTTATGACTGATCCCCGCTTCTACGACGCCTTCGATGATTGCCTGACGCGACTGAGCGCCGGCGAGTCGCTCAACGCTTGCCTGACGCGGTATCCGGATTTGGCTGGTGAACTGCAACCCATGCTCGAGTCGGCGCAACAGGCGATGACGGCCAGCCACGTGCCGCGCCAGGCCCAAATGCGAAGCCGGGCCGTGTTCCTCACCGCCGCCGGTCAACTGCGCGCCCCTCGCCCCAACCCCTTCGCCAACCTGTTGCGCCGTTCCTTGTCAACTGCCGCCGCTGTTTTGCTGGTGGGTTTCTTTGCCGTTGGTGGTTTGCTCTATGCCAGCGCCGGCGCCTTGCCGGGCGATAGCCTCTACCCGTTCAAACGCGCGGCTGAAAATATTCAAGTCAGCCTGACGTTTGATGCGGCGGCCCGTATTGAATTGGAAGAGCAACTTGCCGCCCGTCGTCAGGCCGAAGTTGCCGCGTTGATGGAACGCAACGAAACGGCAACCGTGATGTTTGAAGGGGTGCTGGTCAGCCGCACTGAAGCATCTTGGCAGATTGACAACGTGACTGTGGCAGTGGACAAGATGACAAAGCTGAACGGCGACCTGCGCCTGGGCTTTTATGTGGGAGTGACCGCCGAGAGCGAAGCCGGAGCGGCGAAGGCACTGGAGATCACTGCCCTGGAAGTGGAGATCACCGGGCTTCTCAGCGGCAACGGCGATCAATGGTCTATCAATGAGACTCAGTTTGTGATTGGGCGCAATACGGTGGTGACCGGAACCCTGCAAAACGGGGCCATGGCGACGGCCCGCATCCGGACCTACAGGTCGGGTGATCGCGTGGCGACTTATGTGACCATTCTGACTCCGACGACGGTCGCGCCGTCAACGCCGACATCCACCCCGACTCTGACCCCGACCCGCACGCCGGCGCCAACAAACACGAAAACGCCGAGCAAGACTCCAAAACCGACCGAGACTGAGGCGCCAAGCAAGACACCCAGGCCGACGAACACCAGAACGCCGAGTAAGACTCCAGCGCCGACCCGGACTGAAGCGCCGAGCAAGGCGCCTGAACCCACTGGGACATTCACAGGCGGCTCATCCGACCCGACGCCAACGCCGGATTCGGGCGGCAACGATAACAGCAATGACAACGGCAACGACAACAGTAATGATAATGGCAATGACAACGGCAATGATAATGGTAATGACAACGGCAACGACAACGGCAATGACAACGGCAATGATAACGGCAACGACAATAATAATCCTGAACCGACCAGAACCCCGGAACCAACCAAGACACCTAAACCTTAAGCCTTGTGCTGGCAACCGCACCCGCTGACGGGGCGGTTGCCAGCACTTCATTTACCCCGTTTGGCCGTTAGGAGAAATTCGACGATGCGCAAATTCACAAGCCGAGTCTTGATCGTCGGTAGCGGCTCGCTGGCCGACGAAGGGCTTGAGAAGCTGTTGGCAGGCAAGTCCGGCCTGGAGCTTTTGCACGTCACGTACACCGACGACGCCACTTTTCTCCACCAGTTTTCGCAGTTCCAGCCGGAAGTCGTCGTCCTGTTTGAGGGTAGCCCTTTAACCGTAAGCCGGTTGTTTGAGCTGACAAAGGAAATCTCGGTTTCGGATTTGCGGGTGATCACCGTGTTAGCCCAGACCAACACCGTCGAAATGTATGCCAAGCGGCAAATTACAGTGGGGGGTAGCAAAGATTTTCTGGCTCTCGTTCATTCGACAGAGGGCGATTGAGGAATGACTGTGATGGCGGCTCTGTTATGATCCGGGTGTGATGCCACGCACACCCGGATTTGTTTTTCCACGCTGGTTTACGCCCAGCCTGCTCTCCCTCGGCCTTAACCTGCCGCTCGTCCTGAGCGGGTTGCCGTTCTCTTCATTCGACGCTTACACCCACATTTTCTTCGCCGATCATTACCGTCGGGCCTGGTTCGACTTGGTCGAGCCGCGCTGGTTCGGCGGGTTTTCAGTGGCCTCCTATCCGCCGCTTGTCCATCAACTCATTGCCTTGCTATCGCTCCCGGCCTCAGCTTTGGCGAGCATGTTGGGCGGGGCGCAAAACGAAACTCGTTTTCGCGGCGAAGCAGTTGGCTTTTGCCTGCTATTACTACTTGTGCTTGCCTTTCTTCCAATGGCAACCGAGCGCTTTGCGGCCATTTTTGTTCCGGCGCGGGCGGCGCGAACAGCGGGCTGGCTGACCGTTGGCTTGCCTTCAATTTATCTCACCGCCTACTCCTTCGGCCAACTGCCAACCCTGGCCGCCACTGCCACACTGATGTGGGCGCTGGCCGAGGGCTGGCGTTTCTGCCAAACGGGCCAGAGACGTTCCTTGTTCTCGGCCATATTGTGGGCCGGAGTCACAGCGGCGGCCCACCATGCCGTGTTGTTGTTTGCCCTGGTCGCTGGCGCCGCCATCGCTGGCCGGGCTTTGCTCATAACACTCATCACAAAGACTCAAAGACACGATGGATCACAAAGATTCTTTTTCGGCTTCGTGAAACTTAGCGTCTTCGTGCCTTCGTGGTTAAGAGTCGCAGTTCGTTTGCTGATTTGGGCCGTCAGCGCCGGCCTCTTCGCCGCGCTCGTCATCTGGCCGTTCATTGCCTGGAGCCGGGGATACACGCCGCAGACTCCGATTGATCACGCCAGCCGGCACAACTACCTGACCGACTGGCTGGCGGCCTACTTCTTCTTCTGGCCCATGTATGGGCCGACTCTGCTTGTTCTGCCTCTTTCTGCCCTCTGGCTTTTTCGCGCCCGCCGCAAACGGCGGCACTGGCCTCTCCTGATCGTTGCGTTTCTGCTTTTCACGCTGGGGCTGGGCGGCACAACGCCTTTGCCTCAGTGGCTCTTCGGCGCAAACTGGGCCTGGCTCACCTACGACCGTTTTTCTTTTTGGGCCGGCCTGGCGCTGCTGCCGTTTGCCGGATTACTGTGGGAATTTTATCGAGGGCAATTTCACCGCAAAGACGCTAAGAACGCTAAGAAAACGGATTTCTCTTTTTTATCCGCGAAAATCAGCGTTCATCCGCGTCCAAAATGTCTTTCCACGCCAAACCCGGTAGGGCCGAAAAAAGAAAAAGCCTTTGCGCTCGCCTGCCCCGTTTCTTTTTTCGGGGTTGTGTCTTTGCGGTTAATTCTTATAGCTTTCTGCCTCTACGCCGCCTTCGCCGCCCGCTGGGTAAAGTCTCAGCCGCCGCCGGTAGATTTAGCCGCCATCGCCCGCTTTCTCGACCGCAACACAGCCAACGGCGAACGCTATCTCACTTTCGGTTTTGGCGATCAACTGGCCCGGCTCTCGGTGCTGACCGAGGCCAGGACGATAGATGGCACCTATTTCACCGCGCGCGAAATTCCAGAACTTCGCCGGAGTGGGCTGGGCGCGCTCGACGGCGCGTTGTGGAATCCGGCTGGCCCGAATAGCATTCAGCCGTTTTTGGCGCGAGCGCAAGAGTGGGGCGTGCGCTGGGCGTTCAACATGCACCCGGCTTACGTCGAGCCGTTGATCGCCAGCGGCTGGCAGTTGCAAGGCATTGTCGCGTCCGGCGTCCAGGTGTGGCGCAACCCGGCGCTCCGGGTGTCCAGCGAATGGCAAGCGCCAATCAACGTAGACTATCAAGCCGGTCTCTGGTGGGGGATCGTGCCGCTGCTGGTGTTGGCGATGGCCCTGCTCACGATGCTGGCCCGGCGGCACATTCTGAACGGCTCGACACTTCTTCTGTCATCGTTCCTCGTCCTCTGGCCGTTTTGGCATTACACAACCATTTGGACGCAACCCAGGCCGTTCGTGTATTTCACCTACACCTCCGGCCTCCTCTTCCTCGCCGACTTGTTGATCGGCGCGCTGGTTGTGCTGGTGATATACAACGCTCGACCCTTCCAGTTCTCCCTTTCTCCCTTTCTCCCTTTCTCTCTTCCTTTTTTCGCCCTCATCATTTTCGCCTTCCTCAGCATCCCCGACTCAGTAGCGCCCACACTCTCACTGGGCTTTGCGCTCCACCTAATATGGTTGGGCTTCGCCGCCCAGGCCGTCTCGCAAACCATGAAGTTGATGGATTGGCGAGTTGTGGCTTATGCGCTCACGGCTGGTCTGATCCTTCAATCGGCCATTGCCATCGCCGAATCGGCCACTCAAACTACGGCCTGGCTTCAGCCGCTTGGCCTGACGTGGCCCGGCGAACTTGTGGCTTCGATGAGAGGCGCGAGCGTCGTCGGCCTGCCAAATGGTTTGCGCTGGTTAAGGGCTTACGGCACTCTGCCGCATCCCAATTTGCTGGCTGGTTATTTGCTGGTGACGCTGGCCGGGCCGCTGATGGGCTACATTCAAACCGGTCGCAAACGCTGGTTGTGGCCGCTGGCTTTCGGCGCGGGCGCGCTGTGTCTCACCTTCTCGCGCGCGGGCTGGCTGGCCTGTGGGGCGGCAATGGCAAGCCTGATATTTCTACTGCCCTCAAACTTGCGCCGCCGCGCCGCGATTGTCCTTGCCGTGTTAGCTTTGGTGAGCGCAACGCTTGTGGCCGCTCTCGGCCCCTTGTTCATCACCCGTCTCACGGCCAGTGACGCTTCCCGCGAAGAAACCATCTCTATCACAACCCGCCAACAGTTGAACGACGCGGCGCTCACCTTATTCAAGTGGAATCCGATCAACGGGGTGGGGGCGGGCGCATTTCTGCCGGCTCTGGTGATGTTTCGGAATCTTGCGCCCGAGCCGGCTCATAATGTTTTGTTGTTGGCCCTGGCCGAGACTGGCGCTGGCGGCGGTTTGGCCGTCGTGGCCCTGGGCAGCATGATTCTATGGCAGGCCTGGCGGCGGCGCGGCGAAGTTGTCTTTGCGGCTCTATCGGCCATCATGGTCGGGCTGATGGTAATGGCAATGTTCGATCATTTTTTGTGGAGCCTGTCGCCGGGGCGGACGTTGGCGGCGGTGGTGATGGGAATGTGGTGGGGCTGTAAGGGCAGGTCTTAGAGACCTACCCCTACAGTTAGAAATTGCTCTGAGCGTCAATCATGCCGTTGTCGCGAGCGACTTGATCAAAATAGCGATAGGCAAACGTGGACACCAGGCTAAAGACGAGCGTGAGGCCGCCGAGGGCGCCGAAAAGCTGGAGGTTGGAGAATCCGGCCAGGGTCGGAAAGGCGGCGGCCCCGGAACCCAACAACGCCCGGCGCAGAAGTTCCAACCAGTATGTCATTGGCATGGCAAAGCCAATCGGCTGAAGAAAGGTTGGCAGGATCGTGATCGGAAAGATCGCGCCGCTGAACAGGTAAAGGGCGGCGGCGATGGCTTCGCCCAGGAACCAGGGCTCGGTGCGCACCGTCATCGTCCACGCACCGAGGGTGATGCCCATGAAAGTCAGGCAGGCCACCCCCAGCGCCAGCGCCGCCAGAAATACCGGCCAGTCCACAATGGCGAAGTTGATCGGCACTTTGAAAAAGATCACGCCGGCGGCGATGGTGATGATCACGGCGATACTGCCGGTGATGAAGCGGGCCACGGCCCGGCCCAGCAGATAAACCGGAATGTTGATCGGCGCGACGTAAATGTACTTGAGCGTGCGATAGCGTTCACGGTCATCCAGCACCGAATACGAAGCCCCGGCCATCACCGCGCCCACGTAGATGTAAAACGCATTGCCCAGATAAATGTAGGCGTAGATGGGCGCATCGTTGCCGGCAGGCGAGACGATGTTGTACATGAACACCAGAATCATCACGCTGGCAACCGGTTTGAGAATCGAGAAGACGAAGAACACAAACGGGTCGGTCCAGTTCGATTCGATCTGCCAGCCGAGCCAGGCGGCGGGAATGAAGGAACGAGAGAAGGTTTTTAACATATTATCGTCTCCTATCCGTCAACGTCCCCTCCTGCACCGCCAGCCTCTCCATCCGGTTGAGCCAGTACCTGGCGGCGACGATGAAGGCGATGGCGAGGACGACCAGCGCCCCGATCTCAATGGGAACCGAGAGAAAGCCAAGTGTGGGGCCGCTGGCGAAGATAAGCTGGCGCATGGCGTCTATGCCGAGTGTGAGCGGCAGAATTGAGGCGGTGAGGGCGACGGCAAAGCCGAAGCTCTTGACCGGAAAGTAAAAACCGGAGAACAGATAGACCGGCT
Source organism: Chloroflexota bacterium (assembly GCA_016197225.1). Classification (NCBI taxonomy): domain Bacteria; kingdom Bacillati; phylum Chloroflexota; species Chloroflexota bacterium. Next base: position 23,172 of record JACPWC010000012.1, on the reverse strand, counting down.
CCTGAAGCATGTTGGTCATCTGCCAGGCGTCGCGCCCGAAGAGCAGGAACAGCGAGGCAAACAACATGCCGAGGCCGTAGAGGGCCGTCATTGTCAGCACGAACACGGCGAAGAGTTGCAGGAAGTTGGAGACGGCAAACGGGACGTGGAAGAACCACGTTCCCAGAACCAGAATGACGGCGGCCCGGAGGGTGGTGGCGAACAAGCCGCCCATCGCCATCCCCAGCAGAATCGCCATCAACGAATTGGGGGCCATGATGTAGAGCGCCAGGTTGCCCGTCTCTTTTTCCCAGTACATCTGGGCCGACATGCTCCACATGACGTTGAGCCAGAAGGCGGTCATGGCCCCGCCGACGACGGCGAAGCCGATGTAGTCTTCGGGCGCTTGAATGGCGCGATAGACGTAAACGTAGCCGGCAGTTGCCACGAACGGCAGAAAGGTCTCGAAGAAGATCCAGGCCTTCTCGCGTTGCTGGCCGATGATGCGCGGGTACGACCGGGCGATGATGGTGCGGAGGAAGAGCCGCCAGCCGCGATCGGGTTTGGGTGAAGTTAGTGGCAAGGTTGTCATCCGGTCACTTTCTCCGCTTCGGCCATGCTCAGGCCCACCAGGTCCACAAACACATCCTCAAGCGTCGGTTCGCGCTTAACGAGATTCAGGATGTGCGCGCCGTGCGAGGTGAGCGCCCCGATCACGTTGCTAAGCGCGTCGTCGGCTTCGAGCATGAGTTGCAGTTCCGATTTGCCGTCCAGCGCGTTGTGCACTACGTTCCGCACGCCGGGCAAAGATTTGAACGCGCCCAGCGCCCCGTTGCGAAGCGGGCTGACATCAAGATGAAAGATGGCGTCGCGCTGAAGCCGCTTCTTGAGGTTGGATGGCGAGTCGCAGGCCAGCACCTTTCCGGCGTTGATGATGGCCACCCGGTCGCACAATTCGTCGGCTTCGGCCATGTAATGCGTGGTGAGGAGCATGGTGCGGTTGGGTTGCTCGGCCACCCACTTGCGCACAAAGTTGCGTACTTCGCGGCTGGCGCTCACGTCCAGACCCAGCGTCGGCTCGTCGAGGAAGATCACTTCCGGGTTGGTGATGAAGCCGCGCACAATGTTCATCTTCTGGCGCAGGCCGGTGGAGAGGTCGGACGACTTGGTGTTGGCCCGATCCTTCAGGCCGACGATCTCCAGCATTTTGTCAATGCGCTGAAGCGACGTTTTGTTATCCAGCCCGTAGAACTGGCCGAACATCCACAGGTTCTCGCGCACGGTGAGCAGGCCGTAGCCTGACGACTCGCCGCCGCTGACCATGTTGATGCGGGGCCGGACTTCGTGCGGCTGTTTCGCCACGTCGTGCCCGGCCACCAGCGCCCGGCCACTGGAAGGGGCGAGGAGGGTGGTGAGGATTTTGATCAACGTCGTCTTGCCGGCGCCGTTCGGCCCCAGCAAACCAAAGAACTCGCCGCTCCGAACTTCCAAATTGACATCGGCCAGGGCCACGCGTTTTTTTGGCTCCTCTTTTTTGGCGCCGCGAATCTTGTAGACACGGCCCAACGACTCGGTTTTGATGGCTAACGAATCATTCATGAGAATGTTCTCCTTTGATTGAAAACCTGCGACATTTGCAATATAGCACAAAAGTTCCAGTTTTAACGTTTCACTTTTCACTTCTGCTTGGGAAAGTTAGCTCTTCCGGCTCTGGCAGGGTTTTCCCGCCAAAGCCGGAAAGTTTTCACTGAACAATGTCAGGCGGAACAATCTTGTGGCGCGGCTCGTCCAGAGGCCAAGTTCAATAGACTTTATCGGAAAAGCTCATAGCCCGCGTCCTCGCGGTTGGGGAGCGTCATAATGTTATTCTCGATAAGGTTTAATATTCAAACGGAGATTACGCATGATACGAAAGACACTCTTTGTTATCCTGATCAGCGCCCTCGGTTTGGCCGCCTGCGGCGGGGCGGCGGCTACCCCCGTAGAACCAAGCCCATTGCCGCCAATCACAGCCACCCCGCCGCCCGATGAGCCAGTCAGCAATGAACCGGGCAGCATCGAGCCGCTTCCCCCGCAGGGGGCGGAGTCCCCGTTTGCCCCGCGCTCCGGCGACGAGGCTCTGCAGCGTAGCCCGGTCTTCATTGACTCCAATGAGTTGTTGCAGTTGGAAAGTTTTCCGGTGCAGATCGTCGTTCACTTGACGGGTTCACTGCCCTCGCCGTGCCACGAACTGCGGGTGAAGGTTTCCGGCCCGGACGGCCAGAATCAGATTCAGTTGGATGTATATTCGCTGGCTGATCCTTACGCGGTTTGCGCGGCGATGACACAACCGTTTGAAGAGAGCATCCCGCTGGGCAGTTTCCCAACCGGCGCATACACCGTCTGGGTGAACGGCGAAAAGGTTGGGGAGTTCACTTCATAAGGAAGATTGGAGTTTCCGGTATACTTTGCCCAGCCGTCTTTGCAAAGGTTTGCCGGAAACTCATGCCCCGTTCGCTAAAATCATTCTATCCTCTCAGCCTCTACCTTCTGGCCATTGTTCTGCGCTTCATTGTTCTCACTCACTTTGCCGCCAACGATCCGTATTTTTATGATCTGCAGGTTGGCGACGACAACCTGGTCTATGAACAACAGGCGCAGGGCCTTCTGGCCGGAACCTGGCCCAGCACCGCTTTTTATTTCCAACCAGCTTACCCTTTCTATCTGGCCGGCCTCCACCTGCTGGTTGGGCCGAGTCTTTACAACGTTCGCGCCGCCCAGGCAGTTGCAGGCGCGCTGGGCGTGCTGTTGTGCTTCTGGCTGACTCGTAAACTTTTTGGCCAGCGGGCGGCCTGGATCGCGGGCGCGCTTTACGCCGTCTACCCCGTTTTCATCTTCTACGATCTCTCCATTCTCACGGCCAGCCCGACGGTTTTGCTGTGCATGGCCTGTTTGGTCGCCTTCCACAAATTGGCCGAAACCAAAGGGTGGCTCTGGGTTGTCGTGGGCGGCCTGCTCATCGGCCTCAGCGCCGGGATGCACCCCCTTATGCTCCTCGTCGCTCCGGTCGGCGCGCTGTGGCTGGTCTGGAAGGATTGGCGGCGCAGTCTGCCGCTGGCAATCGGGCTGACGGTCGTCTCGGCGATTGCTATTGCCCCGTATAGTTTGTGGAACTATCACTTCAATCGCAGTTTCTCGCTCATCTCCACCAGCGGCCCCGTCAACTTTTTCGTCGGCAACAGCCGCACCGCCGCCGGAATCGGCGAGAGCAACCTGTCGTGGTTGGCCTTTCGCGCCGACCTGCGTCTGGGCCGAACCGACTACATCCCCGCCGCGCTCGAAGACATTCGGGGTGATCCGGGACGGTGGGCGCAATTGCTGGGCCGCAAGTTTGCCCTGGCCTGGGCGAATGCCGAAGTGGCTAACAACGTCAGCTTCTACGAAGCGCAAACTTACTCGCCCCTGCTGGCCGCCATCCCGGTTGGCTTCAGTCTGGTGGGCGGGCTGGCGCTGGCCGGGCTGTGGTTTCAGCGCCGCTCCGCTGCGAGCTGGATGTTGTTTGCAACGGCGCTCATGCTGGCGCTGGGCATGTGTCTCGGCGCAGTGCTCTCGCGACTGCGCGTGCCAATGGTTCCGCCCCTCATCGTGCTGGCCGGGGCGGCCCTCTCAACCTTGTTGAGCGAGTGGCGGCAATATAAAAAGATTGCCCCGCCATTGCTCGTCGCGGCCCTCATCATGTGGGGTTTGGACACACTGACCGGACTCCTGCCGCGCCCGCCGCTCGCCCGCGCCCTGCCGCCCGGCTACCATGCCATTGGCGACGTGGGGGCCGCCACTGTTTACGTCCCGGACTCTTTGCCCACCCTGCAACCTGGCGTGCCTTACTGGGTTCCGGTGTACTGGCAGGCGAACGGATCCTTTGATCGCAACTACAAAACGCTGGTGCAGGTGATTGACGGGAACGGGCAGAAGTGGACGCAAGGGGATAACATCGCCGGCCAAACCGGATTCCCGTATTATCAAACATCACGCTGGAAACCGGGCGACATCATCATTGATCGCTTCCTCATCATCCCGCCCGACGATTTGCCCACACCCTTCTCGGCCCAAATCTGGCTCGGCTTATACGACCCGGACACTGGCGAGCGCCTGCCTGTTTCGTCGCCCGATGGTGTGTTGAAGACTCAACTCATTGCCGCCACCACAGCCGAACCGCTGGCCGTTCCGGCTGAAGCGCAACCCGTCAACGCCAAAGTTGGCCCGGCGACGCTTGTGGCCTATCAGACTCAACTCAATACTCTAACTCTGACTCTTTACTGGCAGTCAGGCGGGCCAATGACCGAAGATGGCGTGATCTTCGTTCACGTCTTCGACGCTTCCGGCCAATTTGTTTTCGGAGCCGACAGCCGCCCGCGAGGCGGCTTGTACTCGACTCAGGTCTGGCAGGCAGGCGAAGGCATTGTGGACGAACACGCTCTTGGGTTGCCCGCCGACCTTCAGCCGGGCCAGTACACGATCAAAGTTGGGATGTACGACTCGGCCAGCCTGAACCGGCTGGCGGCTCAAACGGCGAACGGCGAAATGGCGGTGGACGGCGTGTTGACGTTGGGAACCTTCGTCGTCCAAAAGTGATGTTCGCCAAAAAGAGTCGCCCTCTCGTGTTTCTTGTTGTTGCCTTTGCGCTCCGCGCCTGGCAACTCACCGCCGTGCCGCCCGGCCTGACCCACGACGAAGCCGCGCACGGCCACGACGCCGCTCACATTCTCAAAGGCGTTGCGCCCATTTATTTCACCGTTGGCTACGGACGTGAGCCGCTATTTGATTACGTGAACGCCGGGTTGGTGATCGGCCTGGGAGCTGCGCCGTTTACGCTTCGTTTCGCCGCCATTTGCTGGGGAACCCTGGCCCTGGCCTCCACCTACCGCGCCGCCCGCCTGGCCTTTGATCGCCGAACTGCTTTGCTGGCGCTGGCCCTCATGGCCGTCTCGTTCTGGCCGCTGACCACCAGCCGCCAGGCATTGCGCTCGGCCATGTTGCCGGGCGAGATGGCGCTGGCAGTGTCGCTGTTTTTGCAGCTACAAAAAATCACCACAGAGCGCGCAGAGAACGCTGAGAAAAAAAAGTGGTTATTGGTTATTGGGTTAGGTCTGGTGTTGGCCGCCAGCCTCTACACTTACATTCCGGCTCGTGCTCTGTGGCTCATATTTCCGCTCACTGCTTTTCTCGCCGCCCGGAAAGGAATGAACCGTGAAGGCGCGAAGAAAGACTATCTTTTGAGCTTATTACTTGATGTTTTGCGTTTTATAAAACACGCAATACGAAATACGCAATATGTCCTTCTTTCCCTCTTTCTGGCTCTCGCTCTCGCCTCACCGCTCTTCATCTATCTTTTCCAACACCCCGAAGCCGAACAGCGAATCGCCATGCTCTCCGAGCCGCTCACTGCTCTGCAAAATGGCGACCCCTCACGCTTCTTCGCCAACGCCCGCGAAACCCTCCTCGCCTTCTTCCTGCCCGGCCACGGTGATCACTTCCTCGCCTACACCATCCCCGGCAAACCCCTCTTCGACCCGGTTACATTCCTGCTCTTCCTTGCCGGCCTTCTAATCATCATTTTCTCTATACTTCGTCATCCCATCACCCTGTCACCTCGTCACCTTATCACCCCTTCTCCCAGTCTCCTTGTCTCTGTGCTTCTCCTTCTCTGGCTCGGCCTCGGCCTCGCGCCGGCCTTCGTCACCGGCCCCGAAGCCCTGACTACCCGCATCATCGGCACGCAACCGATCCTCTACATCTTGCCAGCACTGGCCCTCTCACGCCTCACGGAGTTGATCGGCGGTCAACATATCGTCCATCGTCCATCGTCCGTCGTCATTGTTTCATTGTTCATTGTTTCATTGCTCATTTCCACCGTTCGAGACTACTTCTTCATCTGGTCTCAGTCGCCCGACGTTCGCGCCGCCTACCAATCTACCCTCATCGCCGCCCTCAAAACGGTAGACGGCCCAACCGTCCTCTCGACGGTTTATCCTTCCGCCCCGCACGACCCGTACATTGCCGAACTGATCACCTCCCACGAAACGCGCTGGGTGGATGCCCGGTTGGCCCTGCTCATTCCTGCTAACTCGGATTTCAAGCTCATCGTTCCTGCCTCCACACCGCCTCACCCTGAATTTGCCCGCCTTGTCCAACCTCTGCAAACGATTCCCCTTCGCCCAAACGACCTCGACCCTTTCTTTACGTTTTACCGACTGAACATTCTCCCCTCTCCCGAAATATGTTGTTTCATTTCGGGAGAGGGGGGGCGGAGGGGGGAGGTCAACTTTGGCGATGCCATTCAACTGCTCGACTCTCACTGGTCAGCCGACTCGTATCACCCCGGCGACATGGCTGAGATGACGACCGTGTGGCGGGTGACCGACCCGGCCCGCCTCGGCCCGATGCACCCGCCTACTTTCAAGACCGACCTCAATCTGTTTACTCACACTCTTAACTCAGACGGCACAATCCTTCTTCAGCGCGACTCGCTCGAAGCGCCCTCTTGGGACTGGAAAACAGGCGACATCATCCTCCAGATTCATCAACTTGCCATTCCGGGCAATGCTCCGCCGGGCGAATACGTCGACCAGGAGGCGGTGAACGCGGCGCTCGCGCACGTGTACGCCCCCTGGCTTCGGGATGCCGCGGAATTGTTCCAGCAACGCGTGAAGGACGCCCCGCTGCCGGGCCGCGAGTCGCGCCGCCTCGACGACGTTCCGCCCGGCTGGCGCGACGACGAAGTGCTGGAGACGACCGTTCACGCCCGGCTGGTGATTGAGGGCGAGCGCCCCTTGTACTTCATTCAAGCCGAAGGCCACGAGCCGCTCTATCACTACATTTCGGCGCTGTGGGTTTGGCTGGCAGGCGATAGTTTGTTCAGCGTGCGGTTGGTTTCTGTTTTCTTTGGCCTGCTCACTGTCGTTGCCACCTATCGCCTCAGCCGCCAGTTGTTCGGCGGGCGCTTTGCTCTCTTTGTCGCCCTCCTGCTGGCCGTTTCGTTCTGGGCGCTCATGTACAGCCGCGTCAAAATTCGCCACATCGGCGAACTGCCGTTTGCTTTGCTTGCTTTCTCATTTCTGTTCACGAGCGTTCGCCGCCCTTCGCCCTCCGCCCTCCAACTTTCAGCCTCTGCTCTGGCTGGCTTCTTCCTGGCGCTCGCGCTTTACACCTATCTCGCTGCTACCTCGCTTTTTATCATCGTCTTCGGCTTTGGCATCTGCCTTGCGCTCACGCGTCAGCACTGGAGGCCGGTTGCCATCGCGTTTGCGATTTCGGCGGCGCTATACCTGCCGCTGGCTTCAGCCATTGCGGGCCGGGCCGAGCGCGTGAGCGTGGTAGGCGGGCCGCTTACGGCTTTGCGCGCCGGCGACCCTCAACCCTTTTTTCAAAATGTCCTGGCGACAGCGGCCATGTTTGGCAACACCGGCGACCCCGAAGCTCTGTATAACATTCCGGGGCGGCCTGTGTTCAACCTGATTGGCTTCTATTTTTTTGTGGGCGGCCTGATCATTTGCCTCTGGCGCTGGCGCGACCCGCGTTATGCCTTCCTGCTCATCTGGCTGGCAGGCGGACTCGCGCCTGCGTTTGCCAGCACGCCGCCGGCCAGTTTAGGACATAGCATTACCATTCTGCCGGCCGTCTACATCCTGGCCGCCCTGCCTGTGATTGAGTTTTCATCACCGAATAGACTGAGACTTGCTCTGCCTCTCTTGCTGTTTCTCGGCGTCGCCGGGCGCGATTTGCCCGATTACTTTTGGCGTTGGCCGCGCCTGCCAGAAGTGCGCTACCTCTATAAAGCTGAACTGCACGAAGCGGCCCGCCAGTTTCGAGACGCTCTCCCGGCCACCTACGTTCTCAGCGGGCCGCTCTCAATTTGGGATCGCCGGGCCTTTGCCCTTGAAGGCGTAGCCTTCGATTCGCCGCCGCGCTGGGTGAATTCGGAATGGGCCATCGTCTTTCCGTCTGGCGCAGAATCCGCTTACTACCTTTTCCCGCTGGCCGTCTGGCAGAAGGACACGCCGCCGCAAAACCCGGCTTCGATTCAATTCGCCAACGATTTGACTCTCGAAGGCTGGGACGGGCAGGGGGCTGTCGTCGTCGCCCACTGGCGAGTCGGCCCAACCTTTGAATTGGCCGAGCCGTCCATCGGGTCGAGTGTGGCCTCGCCGCAGTTTCCAGTCTTTGCTTTCGCCCATTTGCTCAACGCCGATGGGTCGTTTGCTGCCGGCGCTTATCGTTTTGATGCGGACGCCTTCAGTCTTCAGCCGGGCGATCGTTACCTGCAGCGTCACGTGTTTGAAGTTGCACCCGGCGTTTACACCCTGGAAATTGGCCTTTACAATCCCATCACGGACGAGCGGATTCTCACGGTGGATGGCCGCAATACGGTTTTGCTGGGAACGCTCACCATCCCCTGAACTCGTGGTAAAATTCGCGTCGTTCGCCCCCATCGTCTAGTGGACCAGGACGCGGCCCTCTCAAGGCCAAAACCGGAGTTCGAATCTCCGTGGGGGCACTCAGGGCCGCCAATACTGTTAGGCGGCTTTTTTTTGAAAAGAGGAGAAGAAAATGCAAAAAGTAACGTGGATGAAAATGAGTCTATTGATGGTCGCGGCGGTCATTGTTATGGCGGCAGTGGCCCCTCTGTCGGCGGCGCCGGCCTCCAGCGCCGGCAACCTGCTGGTTAACCCCGGCTTCGAGAGTCCCTACGTCAAGCAATGTTGTCAGACCGACTTGTCGCTTTACCGGCCCAACACACTGATTGACGAAGTTCAGGTGCCGCAGGGTTGGTTTGGCTGGTGGCGGCAACCCGACAGCGCGCCCGAATTTCCCTCGCGCTGTGACCTGCCCACCTCGCCCCGGATTTGCGCCCCCTGGCACCGCCCCGAGTGGCGTGAAGCCGCGCCTTACGCCAACCGCATTCGCTCGGGCAACAACGCCCAAAAGTATTTCACCTTCCATTCGATTCACGAAGCAGGAATGTACCAGCGGGTGAGCGGCGTGACACCCGGCCAGCGTTTGCAGTTCTCGGCTTACATGATGGCCTGGTCTACGCCCAAAAATGAGTCGCTGATCTCCGAAGGCCAGCAGTCAATGAACTTGCGAGTGGGCATTGACCCGTTTGGCGGCACTGATCCTTTCAGCTCTAATATTGTGTGGGGCAAAGCCGGCGACTCGTATGACGTATTCAGCCAGTTTACGGTTGAAGCCGTTGCCGCCAGCAGCGCCGTGACGGTCTTCACTTATTCCCGGCCAATATATTCAATTCAGCATAATGATGTTTATGTGGACGATGGGGCGCTAGTGGTCGTGGGCACAGGCAGTGCGCCTTCCACGACGAGCACCAAGCCCGCCACTTCAACCGGCGCTTCCACCAAACCCGGCGTCAGCCCTTTCCCGGACACGGCGGTTGACCCGAAGACCGGCGATATTTTGTACGTTATCAAGACCGGCGACACAGCCTGGAGTCTGTCTCTGCGATTCAACACGACCGTCTCTCAACTAGCCGCATGGAACAAAGAGAAAACGCCCAACATTGAAATTTTGCGGCTGGGCAAGACCATCATCGTCGGTAAAGTGAAATTGAAGTAGCAACTTATCGGTTTGAGACGAACAGCCTTTCAGGGCGCGGAACTTTTTCCGCGCCTTTTTGATTCAACGGGAGATTAGCTGAAATAGCACGGCGTTCTTTTCTCTCCCGATGTATACTGGACTCTATCAAGAATAAAGCCAAGACCTGTCAGGTCTTGTGCAACGCCTGCAAATTCCAGATGGTTTATTGAGGCCTGACAGGTCTTTTGGCCAATTTCCGATAAAGTCTACTTTGTCAGTAGCGCAAATTCCCTTTCGATTTACGGCTTCGCAGACGCCAAGTGTCTCGCGAAGGACAACCTGCGTTTCTTTGGGATTTGATTCTTGGGAGTTGAGACTTATGAACATCCTTATCATTCTCTTCATTTCAGTCGTCATGGGTGTCGTGCCGATGTTGATCTACGCCGGTTTCTTATGGTGGTTGGACCGGTGGGAGAAGGAGCCGCTTCACCTGCTGGCGGCGGCCTTCATCTGGGGTTTCATTCCCTCAGCCATCATCGCCCTGATCTCGCAAATCGTCCTTGAAGCGCCGACCACGGTTGTCTTTGGCGAGCATACGCTGGGCTACGATCTATTCAGCGGGAGCATCATCGCTCCCGTCACCGAAGAAGGAGTCAAGGCGCTGGCTGTGCTGTTGATTTTTATATTCTTCTATCACGAATTTGATTCTCTGCTCGACGGCATCATCTACGGTTCGCTGGCCGGGTTCGGGTTTGCCGCCATCGAGAATGTTCTCTACTTCGTCAGTTTCGGCAGTGAAGACCCGGGTAGTTTGGGCTGTTTGATTTTCATGCGCGCGTTTCTTTTCGGCCTCAACCACGCCTTCTTCACCAGCCTCACCGGCCTGGGTTTTGCCGCGGCCCGCTACCAGAAGAACATTCTGCTCAAATTGCTCCTGCCGCTCCTCGGCCTGGGCGCGGCTATTGCCGCGCACGGTTTGCACAACGGCCTGGTCACGTTTGGCATCATCGGCCTGCCACTTGCGGTTCTGGCCGACTGGTTCGGCGTGGCCGGGGTGCTCGTCGTCGCCCTGTTTTCGCTCTATCACGAATCAAAATGGATCAAACAATACCTGGCCGAAGAAGTTGAGATGGGAACGCTGACTGCCGGGCAGGCCTCTACGGTTGGCTCGTTTGGCGGGCGCATTGCCACCAACTTTTCGTCGTTGGGCGGCGGCCTGGGCCGCTGGTGGCGAACGCGCCGCTTTTACCAGCAATGCACCGAACTGGCTTACAAGAAGCATCAATTGCACAGGATGGGCAACGAGGGCGGTAATCAGGCGATTATTGAAAAGTTGCGGAGTGAGGTGATGGGGTTGAGTGGGCAGGTGTAGCCCTCACCCCCAGCCCCCGCTTGCGCGCCGTCGCGAAAGTGCGCCGCGACAGGAGAGGGGAGTCTCTATGGTAAAATACCGCCACTAGCCCCCGTAGCTCAGTGGATAGAGCGCTACCCTCCGGAGGTAGATGCCGGCGTTCGAGTCGCCGCGGGGGCGCTCGTCAGTCAGAAAAAAGGATTCGCCAGTGACGCTTGTCATTTCCCCACAAACACTCCCACCATCAGTCACGCTGGAAAAGGTGCAAAAACTTAGCGCGGCGCTGACAGCGCGTGAGCAATTGTTGCGCCAAATCATTGCCAGGTTCGAGGGCCACTACGCCAGTTCACTCTCGGAATTGAATCAGCGCCTTGCCGCCCGCCAATCACCGGAACACCCCGCCTGGGAGGATGCCATTGAATGGGGCAACGCTGTTGACCAACTGGCGCAGGCGCAACTCACGCAGAACATCCTGGCATGGCTGATCAACTTACTGAAGCGCTCGACATCCTTGTAGCTCTCTGCCCTCACATCCGTTCCACTCACGACCTGGTCACCAAAATTCGGGTGGAGTTGGAACGCGGTTACTTCCTCGACCTGTATTATCGCGAAAGCACTGGCCAATATTCATACACGGTGATTTTGAGTGACGAGCGCACTATAGGCTGGGACAACGCGCCGCATTACCCCGACTTGCCTAATGCCCCGCATCATTTTCACCGCGAAGATGGCACTGTGGAAGCGTCAACGCTCACTGGCTCACCTGCCGCCGATATTCACATTGTGGCTGAGCGTGTCAATGTGCTTTTCAGTGAATAACCAGCGCCCTTATTTCCTGCTCCTTGAGAATTATCCTCGGCGCTCAACTTGCGCCCGTGCCAGTCTTTGAGCCATTTGTGGCAGATATGGAGTCGCTACCAGACTGGCCCAGCACGAAGGTTGGAAGGTCGGCAAATTGTTTGACAGTCTATCATAAGCCCGTTATAATCTCAGTCCGTTGCCCCGGTGTTCGTTTGCCGGGGCATCATTACGCAAATTGACCTTCCCCGTTTTGTAGCCGGTGCCAGCAAGCGCGCAGGATAAAAATATCCTTTGACTGGAGCAACCAGGCGTGGCCTACAAGCGGCGAAGTTGAAGGGAGAAAATTACAAAATGAAGTACGCTATTGTTCAAAGCGGCTCGAAACAACTACGAGCCGAGGAGGGCGGTCTGCTTGAAGTAGACCTCCTGCCCAAGTCTGCGGGCGACAGTGTGGAGTTCGAGGTGCTGTTGCTGGCCGACGGCGACCAGGTGCAAGTCGGCGCCCCCACCGTCGCCGGAGCCAAAGTGCAGGCCACCGTGGTCGAGCACTTCCGGGGCGAGAAGATCCGCATCTTCAAATACAAACCCAAAGAGCGCCAGCGCAAACGCGGCGGCCACCGCCAGAATTACACGCGGCTCAAAGTTGAAAAGATTGTAGGGTAAAGACATGGCACATAAAAAAGGCGCTGGTTCCAGCAAGAACGGTCGCGACTCTAATGCCCAACGGCTCGGCGTGAAGCGCTTCGGCGGCGAGTTCGTTCGCTCGGGCAACATCATCGTCCGCCAGCATGGCACGCACATCAAGCCCGGCCTGGGGGTGATGGTGGGCCGCGATTACACCATCTTCGCCGTGATTGACGGCAAGGTGAAGTTTGAAACTCTGCCCACTGGGCAAAAGCGGGTCAACGTTGAGCCCGTCTCCCAAACTGAGACGGCGTAGCTTCGTTCAACCCGGAAAGGTTCAGCATGAAAGAGGGTATTCACCCCAAGTATTTCCCCAACGCGAAGGTCATCTGCTCGTGCGGCAACACCTGGACGACCGGCTCGACTCGCGAAGTGATTCACACCGACGTGTGCTACAACTGCCACCCGTTCTTCACCGGCGAACAGCGCATCGTGGACACTGAAGGCCAGGTGGATCGCTTCATCAAGAAGCTTGACGCCCGCGCCCAACACAAGCAACAGGAAGAGGCCCGCAAGGCGGCCCGCACCTCGCCCGAAGTTACCGTTGCCGACTTGAACCTGGGCGCGCGCGCTGAAGCCGCGCTGGCCCGCGCCGAGATCACCACCCTCGGTCAACTGCTCGACAAGATTCGCGAAGGCGATGAGGCTATTCTGGCCGTGGAAGGCTTTGGCCGCAAGAGTCTGGCTGACGCCAAGAAGCGCCTACGCGCTCGCGGCTTTGACTTGCCCGAGTCGGCGGCCACCGAAGAAGCTCCGGCGGAAACTGCCGAGGCCTAATCGCTCAACCCGGAACACAGTCAAAGGGCAGGTGCCAAACTCAGCATCTGCCCTTTTCATTTATAATCTAATCATGCGACATCTCACAGGCTCCATCGAAGTCATCACCGGCTCCATGTTCAGCGGCAAGACGGACGAACTCATCCGCCGCCTGCGCCGCGCCCGAATCGCCAAACAAAAAGTGCAAGTCTTCAAGCCCGGCATAGACAACCGTTACGCGCTGGAAAAAGTCACCTCGCACGCCGGCAGCGAATTTGCCGCTACACCGGTTGCTAAAGCTGAAGACCTTCTGCCCCTCATCGAACTTGACACAACGGTAGTGGCCGTGGACGAAGCCCAGTTCTTCGACTGGCACATCTCCGACATCTGCCAGCAGTTGGCGGCCCGCGGCGTGCGCGTCATCGTCGCCGGGCTGGATATGGATTTTCGCGGCGAGCCGTTCGGCCCCATGCCTTTGATCCTGGCTCAGGCTGAAACGGTGGACAAGCTACAGGCGATCTGCGTGGTCTGCGGCCTGCCCGCCTCTCGCACCCAGCGCCTGATTGACAACCGACCGGCCAACTACAACGACCCGGTGGTGCAGGTGGGCGGCAGTGAGGCTTACGAAGCGCGCTGTCGTGAGCACCACGAAGTGCCAAGATAGGGAAAATCCCGAATTCCAAAATCCCAAACTTCAAAGATGGCATAGTGATTTTTGGATTTGGATTTTGAAGTTTGAAATTGGTTATGACTTACGAAGACCGTCTCCTCGAAACCCTCATTTCTGCCGACAAGATTCAAAAGCGCATTGCCGAACTGGGCGCGGAAATCAGCAATGACTATGCCGGAGAAGAACTTCTCCTGATCTGCATCCTCAAAGGCGGCGTGATGTTTCTCAGCGACCTCATCCGGCACATCACCGTGCCGGTGGCTATGGACTTCATGGCCGTCTCGTCCTACGGAGTCGGGGCGCGCCAGTCCAGCGGCCAGGTGCGGATTGACATGGACTTGAATCTATCGGTGGCCAACCGCCACGTCATCCTCGTCGAAGACATCGTGGACACCGGCCACACCATCGCCGCCGTCCTCGAACTTTTGCAAACCCGCTCACCCAAATCGCTCAAAGTCTGCTCGCTCCTCGACAAAGCCGAACGCCGCGAAGTCGTCGTCCCCATTCATTATCGCGGCTTCGAAATCCCCAACAAGTTCGTCTTCGGCTACGGCCTCGACCTGGACGAATACTGGCGCAACCTGCCGTTCATCGGAGTCGCCAAAGGATAACGACCGGGAGGCCGCCATGCCAGCCAACGCCCGACGCTCACGCAACGACCCGTCATGGGTGGCCGTCACCGGGGCGGGCGTGGCCGGCCGTGGCCTCACCGCCGACGACGCGCAGGCGGCGGCCAAACTCTCGCGCCTCAAGGAACCCGCGCAAGTGATCTATCTGCCAACCGATCAATCGCCGCCGCTGGCTCTGCCGCCTGCTTTTGATCGCGCGCGTCAGGCTTTGCCTGATCCGTCTCGTGTCTGGCTGGTGGGCGGCTCGGTGCGTGATGCGCTTCTGCGGCGCGACATTCACGACCTGGACTTTGCCGTGCAGGGCGACGGCCTGGCGCTGGCCCGCCAGGTTGCCAACAAGCTGGGCGGCGCGTTCTTTCCGCTCGACGCCGAGCGCGGAACCGGGCGCGTGGTGCTGAACGAGGACGGCGAACAATTCTTCCTCGACTTTGCCGGCCTGCGCGGCGACGACATTAATGCCGACCTGGCCGGGCGCGACTTCACTGTCAATGCTCTGGCCGTCAGCTTGACTCCGCCCGAAACGCTCATTGACCCGATGGGCGGCCAAACCGACCTCAAGGCCAAAGTGCTTCGCCTCTGCCGCCCCGAAGGTTTCACCGCCGATCCGGTTCGGACTCTGCGGGCGGTTCGCCTGGCCGCCCAGCTGGACTTCCGGCTGGAGCGCGCCACGCGCGAGGCGGCCCGGCAGGCGGCGCAACTTCTGCCGCGAGTCTCGGCGGAGCGCATTCGCGACGAGTTCATGAAGATGCTCGGTGGCCGCAAACCGGCGGCCTCCCTGCGCGCTCTCGATGCGCTGGGTCTTCTGCAACACATCATTCCCGAAACCGCAACCCTCAAAGGCGTGACGCAATCCGCGCCGCACGTTTATGACGTTTGGGATCATACGTTGGCGGTTGTGGATCGACTCGATGCTTTATTGTTTGTCCTGGGACGTGTTCACGACGTGGACGCCGCCTCTGAGTACGCTCTCGGTTACGCCGCCGCCAGGGCGGGGCGCTACCGCCACCCTATTTCCGATCACATTGAACAAGAGGTGAGCGCGGGCCGTTCGGTTCGTAGCCTGCTGTTCTTTGCGGCTCTCTTGCACGACATTGCCAAACCACAAACGCGAACCGTTGAGGCCGGCACAGGCCGGATTCGTTTTATCGGCCATGAAGAGGCCGGGGCTAAAGTGGCGAAGGAAAAGGCGGTTGCCCTGCGGTTGTCGGGTGACGAAGTGGAAAGGATGGGGGCCATTGTTTTTCATCACATGCGGCCTGTGTGGCTGTCCAGCGGCGAAGCCCTCACCCCGCGCGCGGCCTATCGTTTCTTCAAGGCAACCGGCCCGGCAGGCGTAGACGTGTGCTTGCTGACGCTGGCCGACCTGCTCGGCACACGCGGCCCCGACCTGGAGCGCGATGAGTGGGCCACCCGCGTGAACACGGTGGTGACTCTGCTGGACGCCTATTTCGCGCAACCGGAGCAAGTCGTGCGGCCTACGCCGCTGATTAACGGCAATGATGTGGTTGAACTGCTGGGCGTGCCGCAGGGCAAGCGCGTAGGCGAAGTGCTGGAGGCCGTGCTGGAGGCTCAGGCGGCGGGCGAAGTGGCCTCACGCGATGAGGCGCTGGCGTTGGCGAGGAAGTTGCTGGAAAAGGACGACGGACGACGGACGAAAGACGACAGGTGAAAGAGGGGCAGGATGGCTTTCAAAGAGCAATCGTTGGAGAACGACATTTGATGAACGACATTCTGTCGTCCATTGTCCATCGTCTGTCGTCTTACGGATAAATCTCATTCAACATTGGTTGATAAAACGCCTCACTGCCGCGCGCGCACGAGCAACCTTCGGGCGGCAGGGCCGGCGCAGTCTCTTTGGTGTACGTGCCGGCCACTTCCTGGCAAACCGGGCAGGCTTCGGGCGGCACAATGACACGAATGTCGCGCACGCGAGGATTCTCTTTGAGTTGGGCCAGTGAGCGCGTCAACTCCTGGGTGCGTTTGGCAATTCGGGCGTTGAGTGAAGAATAGGTGGTCACGTTGAACTCCGGCAATCAGATGATTGGCGCTAATTTTACTACACCTCATGTCCAATCCCCGCTTTCCTAAAATTGGCGAATGGTTGTTGTGGCTGGCCGGGGCCGCGGCGGCGGTCATCTTGTTGTGGCTGTTCAACATCGCCAACCGGCCCGCGCCCGCCTCGCCCGGCCCGAATATCGTCGTCATCACCTCCACGCCCACCCTCGAAGCCACGCCCACCCTCGAAAGCGTCTTTCACTTCATCGTCACGCCCACGCCCGGCGGCGAGTTATTCATACCGCCCACCTTGCCGCCGCCGCCGCCCGTAATCTATCCCCCGGCCAGAGGCCGGTCGGGCTTTTTGTTTGGCGGGCAGGTGCTCGGCTTCGTTGCCCCCGACAAGATGCACTGGGCCGGGATGGGCTGGGTGAAGTGGCAGATCAACGAAGGCGACGTTGATGGACTGGATAAGATCAAACGCGGACACGATGCCGGCTTCAAAGTTTTGCTCACGGTGATTGGTTCGCCGGTTCTGGTGGAAGATGCCGCTTATCATTCGCAGTACGCTCAGTACGTGGCCGGCCTGGCCGCCGCCGGCGCGGACGCGATTGAAGTTTGGAACGAGCCGAACCTCAGCCGCGATTGGCCTGCCGGAAAGATCAGCCCGGTCACCTACATCAAGCTTCTCAAGGCCAGCTACCCGGCCATCAAAGCCGCCAACCCGAACACGCTGGTCATCAGCGCCGCTAACGCCGCTACGCTGGTGAGCAAGAGTCTAAAGACGGCGCACTTTTGGACGGAAACCGATTTCACCACCGAGTTTGTGCGCTATGGCGGCTTGCTGTATACCGATTGCATCGGCGTGCATTACAATATCGGCATCAGCGCGCCGCTGAACACCGACAACACCCTCACCGGCGACGCCGCCTTCTGGTTCCTGCCCCGTATCCTAAAGTATTACGGCGACCTGACCCAAAACACGCGCCCGGTCTGCATCACCGAACTGGGCTACCTCACTGACGACGGCCTCGACCCGCTGGAAAGCGTAGCTCCCGATTTCGCCTGGGCCAAAGACAACACCTTGCAGGATCAAGGCGAGTGGCACGCCATTGCGGCCCAGATCGGTCTGAGCAACCCGCTTGTCGAAATGATCATTGTGTGGAACGTGGACTTCTATGCTTACGGCGCCGACCCGCATGCCGGTTACGCCATCGTCCGCAAAGACGGCGGTTGCCCGACGTGCGACGCCCTGCACGCGCTGGGGCTGGGGAACTGAGGCGGCATGACCGTTGAAGGCCGCCCCGTTGAATCTCCTCTGCGCCTCTTCCAGCGTTTTCTTCGCTTTGGCCTGCTGGCCTGGGGCGGGCCGGTGGCGCAAATCGCCATGATCCGCCATGAGCTTGTCGAAGAAGAAAAGTGGATCACCGGCGAGCGTTTCAATCGCGTGCTGGCCGTCTATCAGGTTCTGCCCGGCCCGGAGGCCACCGAGCTGTGCGTCTACTTTGGCATGTTGGCTGGCGGGCGGTTCGGCGGCCTGCTGGCCGGTCTGGGCTTCATGCTTCCCGGCTTCGTCGCCATTCTCGCTCTCTCTTTGTTCTATGTCACTGTCGGCCTCACCTCGCCGTTCTTCGCCGCCGTCTTCGCCGGCTTTCAACCGGCCGTGGCCGCTCTCATCGCCCGCGCTGTTCACCGAATTGGCGCGCGCGCCCTCACGGATCGCTGGCTTTGGAGCATTGCCATCCTGGTTGCCATCGCCGAGTTGATGGGCGCAAACTTCTTCTTCTCGCTGACGCTGGCCGGGTTGATGTATTTTTTGATCAAACGCGGCTGGACTTGGGCCGCCGTCGGGGCCGGGGCGCTGTTATTAGCTTTGTCATTATTTGAATGGTTGTTGCTGGGTCTGCCGGGGCCGAGCGCCGCCGGGGCGCCCGGCTTTATCATCGTTACCCGGCCTTCGCTCCCGGCCCTTTTCCTCTCCGGCCTGCGCGGCGGCCTGCTCACCTTTGGCGGCGCATACACATCCATTCCATTTTTGCGAAACGATGCCGTCGTCGTCGGCGGCTGGCTCACCGACCGGCAGTTTCTCGACGGGCTGGCGCTCTCCGGCGTTCTGCCTGCGCCCCTCATCATCTTCGCCACCTTCATCGGCTACCTCGGCGGCGGCCTGCCGGGCGCATTGGTCATTACGCTCGGCATTTTTCTGCCAGCCTTTGCCTTCACCCTCGTCGGCCACAATTACGTCGAACGGTTGGTGGAGAACCAGGCCGCCCACGCCTTCCTCGACGGCGTCACCGCCGGGGTGGTGGGCCTGATCACGGCCACCACCCTGGAACTCGGTCGGACGGCTATCACCAGCTTCACTGCCTTCCTTATTTTTAGCGTCGCTCTGATCGTTTTATATCGTTGGAAGGACAAAGCCGCCGTGGCCGTCGTCATGTTGGGCGCGGGTGTGCTGGGGTTGCTGTTATTTCTAAATCTGGCCGCGCAATGATAGCCAATGCCGGTTAATTTCTTTCGTCGCACCTTCTCCCTCGCCTTTCGGCGCGCCTTCGCCATCACCGTCCTCCTCTTCCTCATCGGGCGCGACGCGCCGGTGTTGACCGACATCAATGTTCAAGTCTCGGTTCGCGTCGGCGCTCTGCAATTCGATTTTGTGGGCTGGACGCTGGAGGCGCTCGGCTTCAAGGCGGCGCAAACTCTTTCGACTGAGCAGAGCTACCTGGACACCGACCAGCGCAAGCAAATTGTGCTGGACTATTTCGACCTGCTCGACCAAAGCCTCAAACTTAATCGCGAGATTGACGACATCTTCGCCGATCCAAACCAGGCGGACCCGGCAAGCGCCAGCGCCGGCCTCAACGCAGAGTTGGCCGAGATTCGCGCCTGCATGAATGAGATTCAGCCAATTGCCGAAGCCGTGCTTCAAGAGCAAATCGCGGCGGTGCTGGCCGAGGAGGGGTTCGCCGTCGGCGGCCAGATCGTGCCGCCCGTTTCTTTCCACATCACCGCGCTCCCCGGCTTCCTCGTCGTCTCGCCGCGCGATCGCATCGAGTTGCAATCGTACGCCAACATCGAGCCAGGCCTCACGGCTGAAGATGAAGTGGCGCTTGAGGAAAAGATTGAAACCGAGCTAAACGTCTCGGCCCTGGTCGTGCCGCTCGGCGGGCTGGGCACGTACCCGACGATGATCTACGAAACGTCGAACCTGAATTACACCCTCGAAGTCGGCGCGCACGAGTGGACACACAATTACCTCACCCTGCGCCCGCTGGGCATCAACTACGAAGGTTCGCCCGAATTGCGGACGATGAACGAAGTGGCGGCCACCCTGGCCGGGCAGGAGATCGGCCAGCAGGTGATCGCCCGTTACTATCCCGAACGAGTCCCGCCACCCCCGGTGCCCACGGTGGCCCCGACCCTTGCGCCAGCACCGACTCCGACTCCAGACCCCAACCGCTTCGATTTCAATTTGCAGATGCACGAGACACGGGTGAAAGTGGATGAGTTGTTGGCGGCGGGAAAGATTGCGGAGGCCGAGGCTTACATGGAGGCGCGGCGGCAGGTGTTCCTGGATCACGGGTATCGCATCCGTAAACTGAACCAGGCCTACTTTGCATTTTATGGCGCGTACAACATCGGCTTGGGCGCAGGCGGACGCGACCCGGTTGGCCCGGCAGTGCGCCAGCTTCGCGACCGCAGCCAGTCAATCAAAGCATTTTTGGATACGCTGTCGTGGATGACGAGTTTTGGAGATTTGCAGGAGGCGGTGAAATGACACCCTCCCCTGCCGATGTCGTTTCGGCAGGGGAGGGGCAGGGTGGGGGTGTGGGCCAGGTGGGAGTCGAACCCACACGCTCTTTCGAGCAGAGGATTTTCATACCACTATAGCTTTCGCTACCTACCGTTAAAGTAGTTTGTGGTCTGGACTATGCCTTTACCTTTTAGCGCAACGCCAGTCAGGTAGGAGCCGTCTAGTCTCTACACGTTCTGCTTTGGAGGAATATGGCTCGAACAAGAAAATACACCGATAAGCAGTTCATTGATGCTATTCGACGAGCGCATTCTCACCGCCAGGCATTGAGTATGTTAGGACTTAAGGAGGCGGGCGGGAATTACGCGGCGCTCAAACGACGAATCAAAGAGCTAGCTCTTGACACTTCCCATTGGACGGGTCAACCTTGGAATAAAGGCGTTGTTCGCGGCCCCCAATTGCCAATTGAGGATTATTTGAACAACAAGCGCCCTATCCAAACCTACAAGCTAAAGCTCCGGCTTCTCAGAACAGGCATTTTCGAGCACAAATGCTATAGCTGTGGATTGACACATTGGAAGGATCAGCCAATTCCCCTGGAACTGGAGCATAAAAATGGTAATCCTCAGGACAACTCTTTGGATAACCTGACTATGCTTTGTCCCAACTGTCATGCTCTTACCACCACTTATCGTGGCAAGAACAAGAAGTCAAAATAGCTTCGCTCGGCATTGCCATCAGCAGGTTTCGCCGATTTTGACTCCATTCACCTGGAGATTTCGCCCCAGGTGCTCAAATTGTTAAAGTCCCCGGCGTCTGCCATTTCGCCACTGGCCCGCTGGAGATTTTACTACACTTCTGCTTTACATCTCGTCTCGTAATTTCGTGACACTTGCAAGGGTAAAAAGGGGAAGTACAATCGTTTACATGAACGGTCATTTTTGCCGCTCCGGGAGGCTCATATGTCTGCTAAAAAATTGAAGTCAGTTGGCTTGATAACAGGGGCAATAGTGCTGGCTTTTGCTGGATTTTGGCTATTGCTTATTTCTACACAACCAGGAGTGGTGCAGGGGCAAGATAGCTGGCCTACTCTCATCCCACCCGATCTCACTGTGGCGGCGGAGTTTGCCAATATGCCGTCATGTTGTAATGATGAGAAGCCGATTTATGAGACACCATCGGAAGAGCAAATCGTCTTGTTGACACAGGCCGCTGAATCGCCACAAGCAAACACTAATGTTCCTGTTGAAACACTTGTCCCTGAGGGGCAAATTCTTGCTCCGTCTGACGGGTGGGTGACTTATAAAGATCCAATTTATGGCTATACATTTGACTATCCAGCTAACTGGTTTGTTGAGAACGATGGTGTCACGACCATTGTTCACAACGTTTCACCTGGCGCGCCTCCGAAGTACAGCCTAAGTTTTCTCAATATTTGGATTGGACCAAGAGAAGACATTGTAGCCTACGGTTCATTTGAAACATATCTTAATGACCCGAAACATACCGTGCCTGCTGAATGGTTGATATCTCAAGACACTAAAACTTTGCCCAATGGATATCAGATTGTTCAGCGAAAACAAAAGGCGGTTGTCGGCACAGGATTTCTTTTTATCTATCTCACCGATGGCAATCAGGTCTATGAAATTCATGTCAATGAGCTTAACTCTCCCTACCTTGATGTTGTTGATCGTCTTATCGAGAGTTTCACTATACCTCAATAACTTAGCACAACATGTTATAGGAGTAATACCGCATGACGAAAAATCGCAAATCTATATTTATGATCTTGTCTGTTGGAATACTCCTTGGGGTGTTGCAAAGTTTTCTTTGGGATACGAGGCAAAATATAGGAAAGGCGTTGGCGCAGGTGTTGCCAACTGTAACTACTGGGCCTACACCAAGCCCAATTCCTCATGCAAGTTCTTGGCGTTTACCTTTTAGTGGCCCTATGCTGATTAGCAATGGCCCTGGAGAAGGAGAGCATACTGGGGCTGTTTCTGGAGAAGCTATTGATTACACTTCACCCAATGGTTCTTTTGATATTTTAGCACCAGCAGACGGAATTATATGGGATTACTACAATGTGACGAATGAGAATGATCCGAATGCTAATTTGGGATTCGGAAGGGTTTTAGTTCTGAAACATCCATCGACGAACACTTTTAGCTTTTTCGCGCATTTGCGCAATGATGTGGCAGTGGATACTACACATCTTGGGACAACTACTGTCGTGCAGGGGGAGCTCATTGCTCATGCAGGTAATACTGGAAATTCAACTGGAATACATCTTCATTTCGAAGCACGAACAGGTTACATCAGCGGGCTTCCTAACCTTGGCAGTTTAATCAGTGGCGCTGCTATTCCGATACGTCAACTTATAGGCAACTGGTGGAACCCTTGGTATGCCCCGCTTGCTGCTAATGCTACTCTCATGCATGACGCAACTCTCCAAAGCGGTGGGGCCCAGTACCCTGAGAATAGTACACCGCCAGCGCTCATGCCTGTGCCAGGTAATACTTCAACCCCAGGCCCACGCCACTTGTCTGGGAATGATTCGCCGCTAGGTTTCTCTTCATCCTATGCTTCGAATATTACTAGCACTCAATTCACTCTACACAGAGGAGCCGCGCCGGATGCGCCTGGCGGGACGACCAATGCCATTTTCCAAGCTCAAGAGTATCAATCAAGTCAAGGGTGGACTGTCTTAACTACTGCGCCTGACTCGCCAACTTATACCCGTTCTCTCAGTCCAGGTAATCAATGTGGCTCGAACAGCCAGTATTGTTATGCCGTTCGAGTAGCTCCAGCGGGCGGTCAATTCACCGCCAACCCCCGTTATGCTCTCGTTTCGAGCAAATTTAAGTTGTCAAAACCGAATTATCAGCCAACGAAGTGTAGATCGCAGGCGACAAACGCAAGCACGACAAGATCGTTTCCAATAATGATGGCAGAGGCGCGAGATACTTGGAGACGTTCCCTT
>JACPWC010000011.1 GCA_016197225.1 Chloroflexota bacterium | reverse complement strand
GTTGATGGTGTCGCCGATGGCCGTGTAGTCCAGCCTCATCTTGGTGCCCACCAGACCCACCACCGCCTCGCCGACGTTGATGGCGATGCCGACCGTGAGACGATATTGCGGCTCCATCACTTCGTGCAGAGCCAGAATGTCGTAACGCATGTTGAGCGCGGCCCGCACAGCGCGCATGGTGTGATCTTCCTGCTGTTCGGGCGCGTTGAAGATGGCCATGACGGCGTCGCCCAAAAACTTGTCGAGCGTGCCTTCGTGCAGAAGCACGGCGTCCGCCGCCGCGCCCAGGTAGCGGTTGAGGACGTCGAGCAGGACGACCGGGTCGAGCCGTTCGCTGAAGTTGGTGAAGCCGCGAATGTCGGCGAAGAGGCAGGTGACCAGTTGGCGGTCGCCGCCCAGCTTGAGGCGGTTAGGGTTCAACCGTTCGATCACCGCCGGGCTGACCATCCGTTGAAAAAGTTCAAATTTACTGCGCAGGCGTTTCTTTTCGGTCTGATCATCCAACACAATCGCCACGCCCTGGGTGACGCGGTTGGCATCTTTGAGCGGGGCCAGACTCAGGCTCAAGTCCACCTGGCCGCGACCGGGCAGGGTGGGGCTGACTTCATAGGACTCAACCCGGTCGGACGTTTTGACGTCGCTCAGTGTCCGGCCTAGCTTGCCGTCGAACGGCGGCAGGACGATATCATACTGCCCGCCCAGGGCATTTTTGGCGTTGATGTTCAAAATGGACTCGGCGGCCCGGTTGAGCAGGGTGACATTGTCGGTCACGTCAGTGGTAATGACGCCGCTGTTGATGGAATCAAAAGCGATGTTGAGCAGGTTCTTGAGGCGGGTCACTTCGTCGAGCGAGCGTTTGACGCTCTCGAAGAGCCGGGCGTTTTCGATGGCGACGGCGGCCTGGTTGGAAAAGGCGGCCAGAATGTCGCGGTCGCGCTCGTTGAAGAGGCCGGTGCGCACGCGGTTGTCGGCGTAGATCACGCCGGTTAGCTCGCCTTTCATCTTGAGCGGCACGCACAGGATCGAGCGCAGGTTGAAGGCGACGACGCTTTCCTGCTTGCCGAAGCGCGGGTCTTCCTGAGCGTTGGTCGTCACCACCGGCTCGCCGCTCTGGGCCACGCGGTTGACGATGGAACGGCTGATCTCAAATGAGGAGGCTTGCAGGGTTTCGCGGTCAACGTTGCGGGCGATGCGGAAATCAAGCTCGTGGGTCTCGTCGTTCTTGAGCATGAGGAAGCCGCGCTCGGCCCCGGTGAGCTTGATGATGGTGTCCATCACCTCGTTGAGCACGGTGGTCAGGTCGAGCGAGGAATTGACGACGCTGGAGATTTCGACCAGGGCCTGCAGTTGCCCCCGCTCCTGCTCCTGCTCGCTCACCGTCCGGCCAATGCGGTCGAGGGCCGTAGCCAACTGCGTCAGGCCGTCGGAGACGCCCGGCGGCATGGACAGTTTGGCTTTGCTCAAAGCCTCCTTCTGACTGCTCAGAAGGGCCTTGATGTCCAGCGCTAATTTACGCAGATCGGCAAGCTCTTTGCTTGCACTGCTGTCAGTTGTTCCAGCCACCCGGCCACTCCTTTGGATTAGAAACTAACCGTAACTCGCTGATTATAATACCACAGGCAAAAGCGCGCAAAAACCTTTCACACTGTAACACCTCTCATCGAATTGACACCCCCTTACTCATCTGCTATTATCCGGCGCATGTTGCCCCAGGCGCGCCAGCGGGGCCGGCAACCTGCCAATTTCAAACCTATATGTCATCCTCTGACCTCGACCGCCGCCGCCGGCGCCTGTACAGCATCATCACTGGAATTATTGTTCTAACCGTTCCCTGCTATTTGGCCGGCTTTCTGGCCCTGGCGTTTGCTCCGCAAACCCCCATTCCGAGCGCAACTTCCCTACCGCCCACGCCGACTCAAGTCATGTCGGCTACTCCAATAACACCCACCTTGACTCCGACTGCCGCTCTGGCTATTACCAATACGCCCGGCGGCCCAACCTCCACCCTGCCAAACACCCCGACCCAATTTATCCCGGCCACCAAGACCTTTACCCCGTCGCCCACTTTCACGGCCAGTTCCACCTTCACCAACACGCCTACGGTCACGCCCACGCCCAGCGGCACGGCCTCACCGTCCGGAACGCCTAATTTGACGGCGACGGCCAATGCTATTGCCACCAACAATGCCAACGCCGTCTCGACCAGTGTGGCCGCCACTTTGAACGCCGCCGCCAGCGCCACAGCCAATGCCGGGGTGGTTGGCACCGGGGTGGCCGCCACCCAGACCACTGTGGCCTCCACCGCCGCGGCGGCGGCTACTGGAACGGCGGCAGTGCTGGCTACGACAGCGGCGGCCCCCACATCCACTTCTACCTCCACGCCCGACGCGACTCAAACGCTGGTCGCCTGCCAAACCGCCACCGCCTCTGGCACGCCCGTAGGAACGCCGACATGCCCGTAGACATTCTTGCTCATCTCAAGACGCTCGTGGCCGCGCCCGGCCTTTCCGGTTACGAGTCGCCCGTCCGCGACCTCATTCGCGAGGCCTGGATGCCACTGACGAACGAACTGGGCGGCGACAACCTGGGCAGTTTGTGGGCCACCAAGCACGGCTCGGGCAAGAAGCCGCGCAAGACCCTTATGCTCTCGGCTCACATGGACGCGATTGGCCTGATGGTCAAGCGTGTGCATGAAGGCTTCTTATGGGTCACTGAAATCGGGGGCGTGGATGCGCGGGTGATGCCCGGCCAGCCGGTGCTGGTGCATGGCAAAGAAATTCTGCCCGGCCTGGTCACCTCGACTCCGCCGCATTTGCTTTCGCCTGCCGACCGTGACAGAGCCGTGAAGCTCGACGACCTGATGATTGACGTCGGCTTACCCGCCGAGCGAGTGGGCGAGTTGGTGCGCGTGGGCGACCTGATCTCTTTCGGCCAAACTGCCTTTGAGATGAACGATTGGCTGGTCGCCAAATCGCTCGACAACCGAGCCTCAGTCGCCGCCGTCACCGCCTGCCTCGACGTTCTGCAAACCCGCCAGCACAGTTGGGATGTGGTCGCCGTCGCCACCGCCCAGGAAGAAGAGACGCTGGGCGGCGCGTTCACCTCGGCCTTTGGACTCAACCCCGATCTGGCGATTGCGATTGATGTGACCTTTGCCTCCGGCCCCGGCCTGCCAGATCACAAAACCTTTTCACTTGGCGACGGGCCGACTCTGGGGTGGGGGCCGAACCTGCATCCCAAACTGCACAAAGCCATTCTCGACATAGCGGCCAAATCTGAGATTCCCTGCCGTGTCGAAATCATGCCCATGCACTCCGGCACCGACGCTTACGCTATTCAAGTCAGCCGCGACGGAATCCCCACCGCCGTCATCGGCCTGCCGCTCAAGCACATGCACACCCCGGTCGAAGTCGTGTCGCTCAAAGACATTATCCGCGCCGGGCGGCTCATGGCCGAATTCATTGCCCGCCTCAACGACGACTTTCTCATGTCGTTGTCGCTCGACTAAACTATGGCTCGAAAACCTGTTAAGCCTGCAAAATCAACAAAGCCGACCAAGCCGAAAAAGCCTGCGAAGGGGACGGTGAAGTTTCGCAAAACCGCGCCATCCGCCCCCGCGCCGCTGACGCCTCAGACCGAGGCCTCGCTCGACCTTCTGCGCCGCCTCACCGAGACGGTGGCCGTGTCGGGCGACGAAGGCCTCGTTCGCAAAATCATCCTCGAAACGATCAAAGACCTGGCCGACGAAGTGAAAGTGGACACCATCGGCAACGTGCTCGCCTTCAAACACGGTCCGGCTCGCGCGCCGCGAGTTTTGATAGCGGCTCATATGGATGAGATCGGCTTCATGATTGTGGGCATTGACGGCGACGGCTTGCTCAAGTTTGAAGCGGTGGGCGGCGTGGACGATCGGATTCTGCTGGGCAAGCCGGTGTGGGTGGGCGAGAACAAAGCGCCGGGCGTGATCGGCATGAAGCCCATTCATCTTGTCAGAGGCGCAGAACGCGAGAGCGTGGTGAAGATCGACTCTCTGCGGATTGACATCGGCGCAACCAGCCGCGAGGCGGCGGGGCGGCTGGTGAGGCCGGGTGACCGGGCGTCGTTCGCTACTTCGTTCACATCGCTCGGCCCAACCGTGCGCGGCAAGGCGCTCGACAACCGCGCCGGGTGCGCCACGCTGGTTGAAGTTCTGCGCGGGAAATCTTATCCGGTTGAATTGATCTGCGCTTTCACCGTGCAGGAAGAAGTGGGCTTGCGCGGGGCGCGGGTGGCCGGGTTCGCCGCCGACGCCGACGCGGCCATTGTGCTCGACACCACCCCGGCCAACGATCTGCCGCCCAGCGATGACGAAGACGAAAACGTCAAGTACAACACCCGCCTGGGGCACGGCCCGGCCATTTACACACAAGACGGCTCCACCTTGCACGACCGGCGATTGATCAAACATTTGTCGGCGGTGGCCGAGTCCCGGAACATCCCCTATCAATTCCGCCAGCCCGGCGGCGGCGGCACCGATGCCGGCGCTATTCAACGCAGTCGGGCCGGCGTTCCCACCGTGTCGGTGTCGGCCCCGGCGCGCTATATTCATTCACCCGCCGCCCTCATGAGTATCGAAGACTTCCGCGACACAGCCCGCCTGGTGCGCGCCGCGCTGGAGAGCTGGGATGGGAAGGTGTTGAGAAGATGAAGTGACCAGTTGTCAGTGAGCAGTGATCAGTAATCACTGTTCACTGTTCACTGCTCACCGTATCACTCGTATGAAACCTCTGATCAAAAAGCTTGTTGAAAGTTACGGCCCCTCCGGCCACGAAGATCAAATCCGCGATCTCATCCGGGGCGAGATCAAAGGGCTGGCCGACTACGTGACGGTTGACCCGTTGGGCAACCTGATTGCCGTGATCAAGAAGAAGTCCAAGTCGGGCCGCAAGGTGATGCTGGCCGCGCACATGGATGAGATCGGCGTGATTGTCACCCACGTGGACTCCAAAGGTTTCCTGCGCTTCATCGGCGTCGGCGGCGTGTCGGCCCTCACCTGCCTGGGCGGGCGCGTCCGGTTTGGCAACGGCGTGGTGGGCGTGATCGGCATCGAGGATCGCAGGGCCAATTCGCCCTCGCTCGACCAGATGTTTATTGACGTGGGCGCGACGAGCGCCGACGGTTGCCCGGTGAAGGTGGGAGACGTTGCCGGTTTCTACAGGCCGTTTGAAGAAGTGGGCAATCGCCTCGTCGCCAAGAGCATGGATGATCGAATCGGTTGCGCGGTATTAATCGAAGTGATGCGCGGCCTGAAGCGCACCCCTCACGAAGTGCAGTTTGCCTTCACCGTGCAGGAAGAAGTGGGCACACGCGGCGCAGGGCCGTCGGCGTTTGGGCTGGAGCCGGATTTGGCGCTGGCAGTGGATGTGACTCTGACGGGCGACACGCCGAAGGCCAACAAGATGGCCGTCTCGCTCGGCGCGGGCGCGGCCATCAAAGTGCGCGACAGCGGCATGTTGTCTGACCCGCGCCTGGTGGCTCTCCTCGAACAGCGCGCAGCCGAAGCCAGGTTACCCGTCCAGCGCGAAGTATTGGAGGGCGGCTCCACCGATGCCCGTTCGATCCAACTGGCGCGGGCGGGTGTGCCGTCGGGTTGTGTGTCTATCCCCTGCCGCCACATCCACACCCCGTCCGAAATGGTGGACTTGCGCGACGTGGAAGGGGCCGTGTCGCTCATCCTGCAAACGCTGGAAAAGCCGATAGAGTTGTGAAAGAAAGAGGCCCGCCGAAAGGCGGGCTTCTTTTTTTGTTTACCGGCTATTTGCATCCATCACTGCCACCGCCGCAATACTCACAATCTCATCCACATCGTCGCCGGCTTGCAGGACGTGAACCGGCGCGCCCATGCCAAGCAGAATGGGGCCAATGAGTTGGGCGTTGCCCAGATGCCTGAGCAGTTTGTAGGCAATGTTGGCCGACTGCAAATCGGGAAAGACCAGCACGTTGGCGTCTTTGACGGCGCTGAACGGGAAACGCTCCTCAATCAGTGAGGCCGACACGGCCACGTCGGCCTGCATCTCACCGTCCACCGTCAAGTCGGGCCGTTTGGCCTTGAT
Source organism: Chloroflexota bacterium (assembly GCA_016197225.1). Classification (NCBI taxonomy): domain Bacteria; kingdom Bacillati; phylum Chloroflexota; species Chloroflexota bacterium. The sequence goes on along the minus strand of JACPWC010000011.1, from coordinate 18,397 downwards.
CAGCTTCGTTGCCTTTTGTACTTTGGCCGAGAGCAGGTGCGGAACAGAACCAAAGTTGGAGAAACTGAGCAGGGCCACCCGAGGGGTGATGTCGAGTTGTTTGGCAAAGTCGGCGGCCAGCGAGGCGATCTCGGCCAGGTCTTCTGCCGACGGCTCAATGTTCACCGTCGCGTCGGTGAAAAGATAGACGCGGTTGCGGACGATCATCAAATACACCCCGGCCACGTGGCTGAAGCCGGGCCGGGTGTGGAAGATTTGCAGGGCGGGGCGGATCACTTCGGGGTATTCGTAGGTCAGGCCGGAGATGAAGGTTTCGGCCTCGCCCATCTTCACCATCATCATCCCGAAGCGATTTGAGTCTTCCAGGTGCTGGCGGGCCAGCTTGGGTGTGACTCCTTTGCGTTGCCGCAGGTCGAAATAAGCCTGGGCATATTTCTCAAGCCGCTCAGCGTCCGCGTTCGGGTTGACGATGACGGGTGTGAAGTGCAGGCCCAGGTCAGCCACCTTTTGCCGGATGACCTCGGCGCGGCCCAACAACACCGCCCGGCCAATTCCTTCTTCCTCCACCAGCGCCGCGGCGCGAATAATTTTGGACTCTTCACCTTCGCCGAATACAATGCGTTTGGGCGCAACTTTGGCCTTGTTGATGATGAAGCGGCGCACGCGCTGGCCCTGCCCCTGGCGGGCCGCCAACTGCTCGCGGTACTCCTTCACATCAATCATGGTTCGGGCCATGCCGGTTTGCATCGCGGCTTCGGCTACAGCGGGCGCTTCCCACAACAACACCCTCGGGTCGAGCGGTTTGGGAATCAGATATTCTTCGCCGAACTTGATCGACTCAACGCCGTAAGCGTGAAGCACGCTGTCAGGCACGTCTTCGTGAGCCAGAGCCGCCAGCGCTTTTGCCGCCGCCACTTTCATCTCGTCGTTGATGGACTTGGCCCGAACATCGAGCGCGCCCCGGAAGATGAAGGGGAAGCCGAGGACGTTGTTAATTTGGTTCGGGTAATCACTGCGGCCTGTGCCCACGATGGCGTCGGGCCGGGCTTCTTTGGCAAGCTCGTATTTGATCTCCGGGTCGGGATTCGCCAGCGCAAAAATCAGCGGGCGCTCGGCCATCGTTTTCACCATTTCGGGCGCGAGGATGTTGGCGACGGACAGGCCGAGGAAGACATCGGCGCCCCGCATCGCGTCGGCCAAACTTCGTTCGTCGGTCTGGACGGCAAAGCGGGCCTTGTAAGGATTCATGCCTTCTTTTCGTCCAGCGTAGACCACGCCTTTGGTGTCCACCAGGCGGATGTTGTCGCGAGTCGCGCCGAGCCGCACGTAAAACTCGGCGCTGGCAATGGCGCTCGCGCCCGCGCCGGAGACGACGATTTTGAGATCGCCAATTTTCTTGCCGGTGATCTCAAGCGCGTTCAACAGGGCCGCGCCGGAGATGATGGCTGTGCCGTGCTGGTCGTCGTGAAAGACAGGAATGTCGAGCAGGCCCTTGAGCGTTTCTTCGATGTAGAAACATTCCGGGGCCTTGATGTCTTCCAGGTTGATGCCGCCGAACGTGGGGGCGATGGCCTTGACCACCTGAATGATTTCGTCGGCGTTGTGGGTGTTCACTTCGATGTCGAACACGTCCACATCGGCGAATTTTTTGAAGAGCACGCCTTTGCCTTCCATGACCGGCTTGGAGGCCAGCGCGCCCCGGTCGCCCAGGCCGAGGATGGCGGTGCCGTTGGAGACGACGGCGACGAGATTGGCTTTAGCGGTGTATTCGTAAGCGGTTTCAGGGTTGCGCTCGACTTCGAGCACGGCCTCGGCCACGCCGGGCGAGTAGGCCAGCGAGAGATCGCGTTGGGTGTCGAGCGACTTGGTGGGGGTGACTTCGATTTTGCCGGGGCGGCCCCGGCGATGATAGTTGAAAACTTCCTGAGGGGTGATGGTTGCCATGTTGCTAACTTTGCTCCTTGAAAAAAAGAATCAGACGGAGTGAAGGCTATCATTTCCCTCTGGCTTGTCACAGTTCTGCTTGTCATGCTGAATGGGTGACGAGACTCCCGAAATAAAAACTTCCGAAGTCTCAAAGACCTCAGAAGTTTGGTCAGGCTTTCTGCTCTTTCCTCGCCATCACAAAATACCGCCGGTGCGACCACTTGATGCGAAGCAGGTCCTTGAACATGTGGTAGATGCCTTCCCAGAAGCGCACTTTGCTCCCCGGCGCGTCGGCCCAGTGCACCGGCATTTCGCGCACCTTCAGCCCGGCCCGCTCGGCCAGGTAGAGAATCTCCACGTCGAACATGAAGCGGTCAATGATCGAGCGCTCGTAAAGAGGCCGCGCGGCGCCGGCCCGATAAGCCTTGAAGCCGCATTGGGTGTCGGCGTATCGCCACAGGCCGACGATCAAATGCTTCACTGTGTCGAAGACAAAGCTGGCGAAACGACGGAAGAGCGGCGGTCTGCGCCCGATCTGTGACTCGTGCAAACCACGCGAGCCGATCACCATGTCGTCGCCGGCTTTCAAGTAGCGCAAAGCGTTGGCGATCTCGTCGGGCGGGGTGGAGAGGTCGGCGTCGAGGAAGACGACCCACTGGCCTTTCGAGGCCAGCACGCCGGTGCGGACGGCGAACCCTTTGCCTTTGTTCGGCTGATAACCGATCAACCTGGCTTCGGAGAGACCGTCAATTTGTTTCATCACCAATTCGGCAGTGTTGTCACGACTGCCGTCGTCCACGATCAGCAATTCCCAGGTGAGCGGTTGGGCGCGCAGATAGGCCACGACGGCCTCGAGGCTGGGGCCGATGCGGCTGGCTTCGTTGTAGGCGGGGATGATGATGGATAGTTCAGTCATCAGTAGACAGTAAACAGTGGGCAGTGGGCAGTAGGCAGTAAACAGTAGGCAGTGAGACTGATCACTGTTTACTGTTTACTGTTCACTGCCTTCACTCGTTCTTTCAATTCGCCGGCAATGATGTGATTCATGATCACGTGCCCGTCCTCCTGGCGGCCCTGGTGCGCGTCGGGGAAGCGGACGACGAGGTCGGCTATGTCCTTCAGCTTGCCGCCGACATTGCCGAGCAGGGCGATGACGGTGCCGCCGATTTCGTGGGCGGCCTCCACTGCTTTGAGCAGGTTGGGCGAGTTGCCGGAAGTGGAGACGGCGATGACGTAATCGCCGGGGCGCATCAGGTTGCGGAGCGGCTCGGAGAAGCAGACGTCGAACGACGTGTCGTTGCCCCAGGCCGTCACCAGCGGCATGTTGTCCGTCAGCGCCAGGGCGCGGAAGCGCTTCTTGCCGGGCGTGATCGTCAGCTTGTTGATGTCGTTCATCATGTGCGAAGCGGTGGCCGCGCTCCCGCCGTTGCCGAGGATGAAGATCGTGCGCTCCTCGCGCCAGGCCAGCATCAAGGCGTCGCACACTTTACGCATGTCGTCGCGCGACAACTCGCGGACGGATTTTTCGAGTTCGGAGAGGTAAGAGTCAATAAAATCCATTTCTGAAATTATAAATTATGAATTATGAAGGATGAATCCGCGCATCGTTCATCCTTTATCCTTCATAATTCATCCTTTTCCTTTTCCTTCATCCTTCGCTTCCTCGCACCGCGCCCACTTTTTGCATGTAGGCCCGCGCTTCGTCGGCGTAGTTGCGGAAGTCGGGTTGGGCTTTGGCCCAGGCCAGGTATTCGCGGCAGTTGTTCTCGATGTTCCCCTGCGCCTCCCAGCCCAGCGCCTGAATCCTGCTCACGTCGGAGAAGATGTGGCGGGTGTCGCCGAAACGGTATTCGCCAGAGATGTTTGGTTCCAGGTCGGGCCGCCCGGCGGCGGCGGCCATCACCTTAGCAAACTGGGTCACGGTCACGCCCCGGCCTCCGCCGACGTTGAAGGCCTGATAGTTGGCGCGGTCGTCTTCCAGCACGAGCAGGTTGGCGCGGGCCACGTCGCCCACGTAAACAAAATCGCGAATTTGCTGGCCGTCTTCGTAGACAGACGGGCGCTGACCGGCAAGCACCTGCATGGCAAAGATTCTCAGCGCGCCCGAGTAAGCGTTGCGAAATGACTGCCTCGCGCCCTGCACAATCGAGTAGCGCATGCCAACCGTCGGGATGCCATAACGCTGGCCGAGATTGATCGCCAGCATCTCTTCGGTGTACTTGCTCATGCCGTAAGCGTTGGCCGGGTTGACTCGCGCCTCTTCGCCGGTCAGTTCCATGTGGATTGGGCCGCCACACCTGGGACACTTGACTTCCCAATCGCGGGCGCGTAGTTGGGACTCAGAACGCGGGCCGGGGAAAACGACTCCATCTTTGGAGCAGGTGTACTGGCCTTCACCGTATGAGGCCTGGGACGAGGCCACGACGACTTTCTGGATGGGGAGGTTCTTCTCGACGATCAACTCAAACAACAGGGCCGTGCCGACGCAGTTGACGTGGAAGAATTTGGAGAAGTCGGGCAGGTAGTCCTGGTAAGCGGCCAAATGAACAACGGCGGCCACCCCGTCGAGCGCGGCTTCCCAGGCGGCCCGGTCGCGCACATCGCCCGACACACACTCTACCTCATCCGGTAAATAATCCGGCCACTGCCCGGCCAGGTGAACGGGCGGCGTGAGGTTGTCCAGCACGCGAACCGTGTAGCCTTTGGCGAGCAATAAATCCACAGTGTGCGAGCCGATGAAGCCTGCGCCACCTGTCACTAAAACTTTCATTATGATCTGTTTACACCTTTCATCACAATCCGGCAGGCCCGATTCTACCATGCGGAAAAGAAAGCGGTTTTCCCAGGAAGAACACTCGTTTCGTGACAGTGTCACGTACCCCCTGATAGTACCCAAGTACCTTGCTTTTGCCTGGTGGCAATCTCTAAAATACCCGCAATTCTACTGACTGGAGGGTTTCGGGGTGTACGCTAAAAATGAAATCATGTTTCCGCCGTACGTGATTCCAGCCCTGCGCGAGTATCGCGGCGCAGAATGGCAGAGGCTGATAGACCGGGTGTTGAGCCTGGAGGAGGATCATCCCGAAGTGCTGGCTTTTTGTTTGATGATGATCCGGTTGGACGGGTGCATGGAATGTGAAACTGACTCTTACCGGGCAATGCGTGGTTGTTGCATGTGCGCCACCCAGACTCTGCGCCGCTACAAAGGCAATGACCGTGAACTGCTCAAGCTTTACAAAGAGGCGCTGAAAGATGTGGAAGGATTTGTGATGGCGAGCCGGAACGGCAACGGCAACGGCAATGGGAATGGGAAGAAGAAGCGAGCCGAAGTGATGATTGAACGTTGAAGATTTATGGGCCGCGAGTTGCCGGCTCGCGCTACTTCTCCTAACCCAACTTTTCTTGTCTTGAATCACTGAAAGACGGATGCCTTCGCCGGGCATTCCGTCTTTTTTTTCACTGCCAACTATGTTAGACTTTGCTAAACCTCACCGGAGACTGCCCCATGCTTACCCTTGTTGAAAAAATCATATTCGTGTTGTTGGCCCTGGGTTCGGCTTATTTTGCTTATCGCACTACGGATCGCATCATCCGCACCATCCGGCGCGGCGCGGGCGCCATCGGGCTGGATGAGCTTGTCAACCGCGTTATCAACGCTACCCTGATTTTTGTGACGCAGAAGACGGTGCTCAAGCGGCGGCTCCTGCCCAGCCTGGCCCACGCCTTTGTAGCCTGGGGCTTCACCTACTACCTGCTGGTGAACATCGGTGACGGCCTGCAGGGCTTCTTTCCCGGCTTTGTGTTTCTGGGCGAGGGCCTCATCGGCGACTTGTACCGGCTGGGCGCGGACTTGTTGAGCGTGGGCGTGCTGATTGGAATGGCGGCCTTGATGATCCGCCGGGTCGCCGTCGGCCCTAAAGTGTTTGGCTTCCGTGAAGGCGTGACACTTCATCCCAAAGCCCTGGCCGGCATCAAGCGCGATTCGCTCATCGTCGGCTCCTTCATCCTGCTTCATGTCGGCTCGCGGTTTTTGGGCGAAAGCTTCCAGCTGGCCGAAACTGGCCCGGATGTGTGGCAACCATTTGCCAGCGTCGTCGCCGCTTTTTGGGCCGACCTGCCAGCCACAGTCATCAATGTGATGCAACACGTTTTTTTCTGGGGTGCGTTAGGAGCAATTCTCGCCTTCGTGCCGTACTTCCTCTACTCCAAGCACATCCACATTTTCTTTGCCCCGCTCAATTTTTTGCTCAAGCCCAAACGGGCTTCTATTGGCGAGCTTGAGAAGATCAACTTTGAAGACGAGTCACTCAGCCAGTTCGGGGCAACCAGGCTGGAGCATCTTTCACGGGCGCAGATCATTGACGCCTACTCATGCATCATGTGCAACCGGTGCCAGGACGCTTGCCCGGCCTACAACACCGGCAAGGTGCTCTCGCCCTCGGCGCTGGAGATCAACAAACGCTACTGGCTCAACGAACACGGGGCGGAATTCGCCGCTGGAAAAGAGTCGGCCAATTTGCTGGAGTTCGCCATCAGCGCCGAGTCGGTCTGGGCCTGCACTTCCTGCGGCGCTTGCGTCGAAGTCTGCCCGGTCGGCAACGAGCCGATGCGCGACATTCTCGACATCCGCCGAAGCCTGGTGTTGATGGACAGCGACTTCCCGCAACAACTGCAACAGGCTTTCAAAGGCATGGAGCGCGCCGGCAACCCGTGGAACGTGCCAGCCGACTCGCGGCTGGATTGGGCCAAAGGCCTCAACGTGCCGACCATCGAGCAAAACCCGGAGCCAGAAATTTTGTGGTGGGTGGGGTGCGCCCCGGCCACCGACGCCTGCGCCCAGAAGACGGCCCAGGCCTTTGCCAAAGTTCTCAACGCCGCCGGCGTCAACTTTGCCGTGCTAGGCAAAATGGAGCGTTGCACCGGCGACTCGGCCCGGCGGAGCGGCAACGAGGCGGTGTTCTTCGAGCTGGCGACCGGCAACGTGGAGATGTTGAATGAAGTGAAGCCGAAACGGATTGTGGCGACCTGCCCGCACTGCCTGCACACCTTGAAGAATGAATACCCGGCATTTGGCGGCAACTACGAAGTGGTTCATCACACCCAGTTGATTGACGAATTGTTCGCCGCCGGCAAGTTGAAGACAAAGCCGGAGAAGCCATCCAACGTTGTCTTCCACGACCCCTGTTATCTTGGGCGGCACAACAACGTCTACGACGCCCCGCGTAGCGCCCTGGCCCGGGCCGGCGCCAACCTGTCGGAACTGCCGCGCAACCGGACGGCGTCTTTCTGTTGCGGGGCGGGCGGGGCGCAGATGTGGAAGGAAGAGGAACACGGACGAGAAGGCGTCAACGAGAATCGGTTCCGGGAGGCGGCGGCCACCGGCAAAGACACGCTGGCCGTCGGTTGCCCGTTCTGCATGGTCATGATGACGGACGCGGGCCGGGCGGCCAAGAGCGAGATGCAAGTGAAGGACGTGGCCGAGATCGTCGCCGAAGGCCTGGAATAAAACCTGTAACCTAACTGAAATGCACTCTGTACGGCTTAGTGTTTGCAGTTGCCGACGACAATGGTAGAGTAATGAAAACGAATCGCCCGGCCCAATTGACGGTGATGGCAATGGTGTTTACACTGTCGCTGGCGATGGTCGTGTGCGGCGCGGTGGTTTGGCTGGAAGCCGGTTGGGTTGATTTGTTCCACCTGGTTTATTTTGATAGTTGCGCCATGCGCGCCCACCAGTGGCAGTGGCAAAATGCCAGCCGCCACCCTCAGGTGCTTCGGTATGACTTTAGTCTCAGCCCAATATCATTTGTGCTGGTGGAAATCTGGGTCAGGGACGGGCAGACGCTGATGTTTAGTCAGCGGTTGCCGTTCACCTGTGGAAATGCAACTACTTCGCAAGAACTGCGCTGGCCGCGAAGATGTTGATCCACGAAGTCACACGAACGCTTCGCGACACTAAGAATCCTTCGTGAAACTTCGTGCGCTCCGCGTCGTGGATTGTTTTTGGTTGCGGTTGGAAACCGAGCTATGGTAAGGGATTTTCCTCCCGGTCGAGATAGTTTGCCAGGCTGGAACGACGAGTCATCTCTCAAGTTAGAGGCCTTGTGGCGGGAGATCGATTCTCTGCAAGGGTGGGTGCCCCCGGAGAAGCTGGAGGTCTTGCGCCTCAGCTTGTCTGAATTACTGAAAGCCGTAGACAAAGGAATCTCAGCCACAGCCCCACAGCCACAAATTGATAAAGCTTATCAAACCCTCGTAGAGGACGAGCTACGCCAGCAGAACGAAGAGCTGACTCTGGCCCGGCAGATGGTGGACGCCGAGCGCCAACGCTACCGTGAGTTGTTTGATTTTGCCCCAGACGGCTATCTGGTCACCAGTTCGGTGGGGACAATTTTGGACGCCAACCACGCGGCGGCGGCCCTGTTGGGGGCGCGCAAAGAATTCCTGATCGGCAAGCCGTTGATAGAGTTTGTCGTTCACAAGGATCGGGCCGTGTTTTCGGCCAGGCTGGCTGATTTGCAGAGCGGCGCGCTCGAAAAAGCCTTTGACTGGGAAATTGAATTACAGGCCAAAGAAGCGTTGCCGGTTCCGGCTTCGCTCACGGTGGGCGGGGTGCGAAATTCGGATGGGCAGTTGGTGGGCCTGCGCTGGTCGCTGCGCGACGTTGCCGAACGCAAACGGCTTGAGGTCGAACGGAGCCGGAGCGAGGAGCAATTCCGACTGGTGTTTGAGTGGGGGCCGGTCGGTATGGCAATCGTCGAACTGAATGGGCGCTATGCGCGTGTCAATCAGGCGTTTTGCAACATCACCGGCTATACCACCCCCGAGTTGTTGAGCCGCACCTACAAAGACATCACTCACCCCGACGACCTGGCCACAAACCTGATGCTGGATGAGAGACTCTTGCGCGGCGACATCCCCGACTTCCAGGTGGAGAAACGGTATTTGAGAAAAGGCGGGCAGGTGGTGAATGTTCTGCTTCACGCGACTCTGATGCGCGACTCGCTGGGCCAACCCTCCAGCTACATTGCCCAGGTGATTGACATCACTGAACGCAAACAGGCGGAAGAGGCATTAAAGGATAGCCAGCGTTTTATCCAGCATGTTGCCAACACCATGCCCGACATTCTTTACGTATATGATCTGGCTGAAAGCCGGAACATTTATGCCAACCATCAAGTCGCGGAAGTGCTGGGTTACCTGCCGGAGCAGATTCAGGCTATGGGTTCCGGGCTTTTGTCTCAACTGACGCACGCCGATGATCTGGAGAGACTCGAGGAACACCTCAGGCGGTTTTCGGGCATGAAGGATGACGAGGTGACCGAAATCGAATACAGAATGAAGGCGGCAGATGGCCGGTGGCATTGGCTGAGCAGCCGGGAAATGGTGTTTGCCCGCGCCGGTACTGGAAACCCGACTCAGGTGCTGGGCCTGGCGCGCGACATCACCGAACGCAAACGCGCCGAGGAGTTGTTGCACGACGCTGAGGCCCGCTATCGCGTTCTGGCTGAAAGCGCCCAGGCGCTGATCACCCGATCAACACCAGAGGGTGTTTACCTTTACGTTTCACCAGCCTGCCGGACGTTGCTGGGCTTTGAGCCGGAAGACATGGTGGGCCACTCCGGTTACGAGTTTTTGCACCCCGACGATTTGCCAGCCACTCAGGCCTCAAATAAAACGCTGGATCAACTGCCGGATACCTTCACGCTCACGCATCGCCTTCGTCATAAAGATGGCAGTTACCGCTGGTTGCTCACCACCCTTCGCGTCGCGCGCGATCCTCAAACCAACAAGGTAGTGGAACTTCTTGCCATTTCACGCAACGTTGCTCAGGACTGATTCCGGGCAACCTGAGCAGAGATGGTAAAATACCTACAAGCGCAAGCGCCTGTTTTATAGGCAGATTGACGAAGGCAACCCCGACAACCCAAAACACCCCACGCGCTCCCGGCATCCCCGATGATGACCGTTCGCCCTTTCCCGCCATTTTCCTATCCCGTTCTGCTTCGATTGAATAGCCAATTCAACATATTCCCAACAAGGAGGAACAGTTCATGGAGTTGAGCAAGGAAACTCTGCTCGAAATGTATTACGCCATGCTCCGGTCGCGCCGCCTCGACGAGCGCTCGTGGGTTCTGCACCGGCAAGGCAAAATTGTGTTTCACATTTCCGGCATGGGCCACGAGGCCAGCCACATCGGCGCGGCCTTTGCCCTCAAGCCCGGCAAGGACTGGTTCGTGCCTTATTACCGCGACCTGGGGTTGATGCTGTGCTTTGGCCTGACGCCGCGCGAGTTCATGCTCTCGCTCTATGGCAAGAAAGGCGAGGCTTCGTCCGGGGCGCGGCAAATGCCGTCGCACTTCGGTTTGCGGCGGTGCAACGTGGTTTCGACTTCGGCCCCGGTTGCCACCCAAATTCCGCACGCCGCCGGAATCGGCCTGGGGATGAAGATGCGCGGCGACGATGCGGTGGTGCTGACTTGCATCGGCGAAGGCTCGACCTCGCAGGGCGAGTGGTACGAGGGCCTGAACTGGGCCGCCGTCCACAAACTGCCCGTCATTTGCCTGGTGCAGAATAATCAGTACGCGATCTCGGTGCCGAGTCATTTGCAGATGGCCGTGCCCAACGTGGCCGACCGGGCCGCCGCCTTTGGCATGCCCGGCCTGGTGGTGGATGGCAACGATGTGCTGGCCGTGCACCGGGTGATGAAAGAAGCCGTTGACCGCGCCCGGCGCGGCGGCGGCCCAACCCTGATCGAGTCCAAGACTTACCGCCCCGTGCCCCACTCCTCTGATGACGATGATCGCTCGTATCGCTCGCGTGAAGAAGTGAATGAATGGAAGAAGCGTGATCCCCTGTTGTTGTTCAAAGCGCATCTTGAATCGCAAGGCTACCTGCCGGCGGCGGTGAACGACGACTACGAGCGCAAGGCCGTAGCCGAAGTGGACGACGCCCAGAAATTTGCCGAGAGCGCGCCGTATCCTGAGATCGAGTGGGCGCTTGGCCCAGTGTACGCCGAGGAGGCCCATCATGCCTGAAATGACACTCATCGAAGCCATCCGCCAGGCGATGGACGAAGAGCTGGCCCGCGACGATTGCGTCTTCGTCACCGGCGAAGACGTGGGGCCGCGCGGCGGCGTCTTCCGGGCCACGCAGGGCCTCTACGAAAAATACGGTCCGCGGCGCGTCATCGACTCGCCACTGGCCGAGTTGTCCATCGTCGGCATCGGCATCGGGGCGGCGGTGTACGGCATGAGGCCCATTTGCGAAGTTCAGTTCGCCGACTTCATCTTCCCGGCCTTCAACCAGATTCTCAACGAAGCGGCGCGCATGTTTTATCGTTCCGGCGGCGAGTGGCAGGCGCCGATGGTGATTCGCTCGCCTTACGGCGGCGGCGTGGGCGGCGGCCTCTATCACTCGCAAAGCGTGGAAGCCTTTTTCGCCCACATCCCCGGCCTCAAAGTCGTTATCCCGTCCAACCCAAAGGACGCCAAAGGCCTGCTCAAGTCGGCGGTGCGCGACCCGAACCCGGTGATGTTCTTCGAGCCGAAGAAAGGGTATCGGTTGATCAAGGGTGAGGTGCCGGAAGGCGAGTACACCGTTCCAATCGGCCCGGCCAACGTCAGCCGCGAAGGAACCGATCTCACCGTGTTCGCTTACGGCATCATGCACTACTATTGTTTGCAGGCGGCGGAGATCGTGGCGCGAGAGGGCATCAGCGTTGAAGTGGTGGACTTGCGGACGTTGTTGCCGGTGGACAAAAAGACGATCCTGTCGTCGGTGAAGAAGACGGGCAAGGCGCTTGTCGTTCACGAAGACAACCTCACCGGCGGCTACGGCGGCGAAGTGGCCGCCATCATCGCCGACGAAGCCTTCACCGATCTCGATGCCCCCGTCAAGCGCCTCGGCGGCCCGGACGTGCCGGCTGTGCCGTTCAGCCATCCGTTGCAAGACTGGTTCATGCCGAACCCGGAGAAGATTGCGAAGGCGGTGCGGGAACTGGCGGCCTACTAATCTCCAATTCTCTAATTCTCTAATCAACGAGGATTAGAGGATTAGAGAATTGGCGACCCGGAGAGAGTTTCATGCCCACAAAAATCATCATGCCCCAACTTGGCGAGTCGGTTGTTGAAGGCACAGTTGGCAAGTGGTTGAAGAACGAAGGCGAGGCGGTGAAGGAGTTTGAGCCGATCATGGAAGTGACCACCGACAAGGTGGACACCGAAGTGACGGCCATCGCTAACGGTGTCCTGCTCAAGATTCTGATTCCAAACGGGACAACCGTCACTGCCGGGACATTGCTCGGCTGGATCGGCCAGCCCGGCGAAGTGGTAGCCGCCGACGTGGGTGGGCCGCCGACTCACGCCCAACCTCAAACCACCCAACCACCTAACCACCTGACCGCCCAACAGCCGTCGCGAGACCTGGGTTTTATTTCCCCCGTCGTCGCCAAGCTTGCCGCCGAGCACAAGGTTGACCTGCAACAGGTAAAAGGCACAGGCGCGAGTGGGCGCATCACCAAGAAAGATGTGCTGGCCTTTGTTGAGGCGCAACAGACCAAGACTTCCGAAGTTTTAGAAACTTCGGAAGTCTCAGAAGAACTTGCGCCCTGGGAGAAGCCGGGCGACGGCGACCTCTTCCGTCCGCCGGAGTTGCAGATGGCGGCCCCCCCTGTCATCCCCCCTGTTGTAAACGGGGGGGACAGAGGGGGGGCTGTTGGCGACACCTTCCTCCCTCTCTCCAACATCCGCAAATCCATCGCTGACCACATGGTGCGAAGCAAGCATACCTCGCCGCACGTGACGACGGTGTTCGAAGTGGACATGGGCAAAGTGGCGGCGCACCGCGAGGCCAACAAAACCCAGTTCGCCCGTGACGGCGTCAACCTGACCTTCACCGCCTATTTTGTGGCGGCCTCGGCCTCGGCGCTCAAAGCCTTCCCGATGGTGAACAGTTCCTTTGCCGACGACAAGATTGTGCTCAAGCGCGATGTCAATATCGGTGTAGCCGTCTCGCTTGGCGAAGAAGGGCTGATCGTGCCGGTCGTCAAGCAGGCCGACGAGAAATCTCTGCTCGGCCTGGCTCGCGCCGTGAACGACCTCGCTAACCGCGCCCGGGCCAAGCAGTTGAAGCCTGACGAAGTGCAGGGCGGCACGTTCACTATCACCAATCATGGCGTGTCCGGCTCGCTCTTCGCCACGCCCATCATCAACCAGCCGCAGTGCGCCATCCTCGGCGTTGGCATGATTCAAAAGCGTGTGGTCGTCACCACCGGCGACGCCATCGCCATCCGGCCCATGTGCTACATCTCGCTGACGTTCGACCATCGCATTCTGGACGGCGCGTTGGCGGATTATTTTGTGGCGAAGGTGAAAGAGGTGCTGGAGGGGTGGGGCGGAGAATAAATCCTTCCGATCGCTCCCGTCGGCAAAAGAAACACCGAGTGTTCGGTGAAGCAAACACTCGGTGTCATAATCACAACCTGGCGGCCTTCGGGTTCTATGGCGCGCGCCTCGTCACCCCGCCACTGGTGGCAAACCAGGCCGTGCCCGAGTCATCCACGTAAATATCGTTGACGTTAGGATGGATCAGGCCATCTTTCACTTCGTATGACTCTACATCGTTGCCGTTGAAATACCATGCGCCGCTGTAGTACGAGCCGAACCACACGCCGCCGCCGAAGTCGGGGGCCGCGCCGCTCAACAGATTCGGGCCGTCGAACTGCTCCCACTTACCATCAAACAACCGCCACGCGCCGTTGTTGCCCGTGCCCGCCCACAACGCGCCGTCGGCGCTGGCGACAATGGATTGAACCCAGTCCAGGCCGTCGCCAAACGGATTGCCGGGCGTGAAATGTTCCCAACTGCCATCGGGCAGGAGGCGGCTCAAACCGCCGTCCGTGCCTACCCACACCGTCCCATCGAGCGCAGAGTAGAGGGCACGAATATAGTCGCTGGCAAGACCGGAGTTTTCGGCGTTGAACACCGCCGTTACCTCAAGTCCTTCCAAATGGGCCAGACCGGCATAAGTTCCGGCCAGCACATGCCCGTCGGGCGTAAAGGCAAGGGAATAGACGTGATTGTCGGGCAGGCCCTGTTCGGTCGTAATCTGAGACAGGTCGGAGCCGTCGGCGGGCCAGAACCAGAGACCTTCTTCCCCGCCCAGCCACAAACTGCCGTCAGCCTGGAAAGCCAGAGGCACGCAATAACTACATGGCAATTCCACGGCGCTCCATGTGTCCGTATTCAGGTCATAACGATCTGTCTGATCGCCGTATTCTTCGGCGAACCAGAGTGAGCCATCGGGCGCGCGAACAATGGCGCTGTAAGCGTTGAAGCGCGGCTGGTTAGGAATGGCCCAGGGAGTGAAAGTCCCGTCCAAGTCGGTGCGCACCAGTCCCGTCCCATCGCTCCCAAAATAGAGCGAGCCGGTATCAGGATCGCGCAGGGCACGGAAGTAGGTGTAAACCTCAAGATCGCCGCTATCTGTGCTGAAGAATTCCCAATCGCTATTGGCCGGGCTGTAACGCGCCAGACCGCCACTGCCGGAAAACCAGTAGTCACTGTTGGCATCCTGCACGATTCCGTTAATGGGTCGTTCCAGAGTCTGCTCAAAGGCCTCAAACGATTCGCCGTTGAAGCGCGCCGCGCCGCCTTCCGTCCCGGCCAGAAGATCGCCGTTGTCGTCCACAATCAACACCCACACGTTGTTGCTCGGCAGACCCTCTTCGGTCGAGTAGCGCCTCCAGGTTTGCCCGTCGTAGTAACCCAGGCCGTTGGCCGTGCCCACCCAGAGCACTGTCGTCGAGTCGGGCATGACCACTGGCAGGATAATCTGTACGTTGTAGCTCAACAAATCGGGCCGCTCGTCAGTTTGAGCCGAGGGGAAGCCTGGCACAGGCTCCCAGGTCTGGCCGTTAAATTGCAACAAGCCGCCACCCTCCACGCCAGAGTAGGATGTGCCCACCAGCAAATACTGGCTGGTCAATGCCAGAGCTGTGACGCTGTCACTGTCCAGCCCGTCGTCTGTGTTATAGCGCGTCCACCGCTCGCCGTCAAAAAATCCCAGGCCGCCGCCCTCGGTGGCGGCCCACAACCCGCCCCGGTCCTCGTCGGCCAACAGATAGTTGACTTGCACTGCCGGCAAGCCATCCGTCGAAAGGATTCTCTGGCGTAACGTCCCATCAAAACGATCCCAAAGGCTAATGCCGCCCGGCCCCCAGGCGGCGATCTGATCGTTGTAAATCGTCGCGCCCCACACAATGTTCCCTGCCGTCCACGAAGTCCAATTAGAATCGCCCGGCACAACGGTCGGGATCGAGACGGTTGGGCCGCCGACAACAGAGGGGGCGGTTGCTTGGGCAACCGACGTTGCCGTGTTGGCCGCCGCCGTGCCGCCCAACTGATTCCGGTTTCTGGCAACAGCCCCCAGAGCCAGAACGCAGCAACAAAAAATGGTGATGGCGGCGCCGCCGCCGATGACCAGCCGGTTGGGGCGTTTCTTTTCAGGTTGAGCCGCCTCTTTTTTAGAGCCGGGTTTGGCTTTGGCAACGGTGAACGCGGGTGGCGGGGCCGCCATCGTCGCCTCCGGCGAAATGGCTGGCCGGGCGGCGTGCACCGTGTCGCTGGCCGAGACCGCCATCCTCCAGGCCTCCAGAAACTCGCCGCAGGTTGGGTAGCGATCGTTTCGATCTTTAGCCAGCGCCTTGAGCAGAACGCGCTCGATCTCCGGCGAAATATCCGGTATCACCGACGACGGCGGCGGCAGGGGCGCTTGCAGTTGTTTGAGGATGACAGCCAGCGGCGTCTCGGCTTCAAACGGCACGCGGCCAGTGATCATTTCATATAAGACGATGCCGAGCGAATAGATGTCGGAGCGCAGATCGATCTTGTCGCCCTGAGCCTGTTCCGGACTCATGTAGGCCGGCGTGCCGGTGATCGCCCCGGTGGCCGTAAACTGGGCCGCGCCCTCCATGAGTTTGGCGATGCCGAAGTCGGTGAGGAAGACGCCGCCGCGAGCGTCCACCAGCACGTTTGAGGGCTTGATGTCGCGATGGATCACGCCGCGCTCGTGGGCGTAGCCCAGGGCTTCGGCCAACTGGGTGAAAGTTCGGTCGGTCTCGGAGAGCGGCATGGCTCCGATTTTGATGCGGTCTTTGAGCGTGCCGGTGTCGAGGAAGCGCATCACAAAATAGGTGATGCCCTCGTTCTCGCCGTAGTCGTACACCGGCAAAATGTGCGGGTGTTCGAGGTTGGCAATAGTGCGCGCTTCCTGTTGAAAGCGCCCGATGAACTCCTGGCTCTCGGCGAACTGCCTGGGCAGGACTTTAACCGCTACGTAGCGATCCATCGCCGCATGGTAGGCTTTATAGACGGTGGCCATGCCGCCCTGCCCGATCTGGCTGACGATGCGGTAAGCGCCGATCATTTGTCCGGGTTGAATGTTGTCCATTTGGGTTGCCTCGCCTGCTCAGGATGATAGCATGGTCTCAGGTGGCAGGCAATTGGCGAAAAGGGGTTAAAAAGTCAGGGCGCTGAGAGTCATTCTCAACGCCCTGATTGTTTTGTCAGGCAAGTTGCCACTTGCCTTGCGAGGTTACGGGCACACGCCGTTGTTCCACTTGTTGAGGGTGTTCGCCAGCGACATCATGGTGTTGGCATTGCGCGTCGCCAGGGCCGAGTTTACTGCCGTGATCAACGCCTGCTTGGTGGCGTAGGTCGGGTACAGATTGCCATACTTGACCTCGTTGAACAGGGCGGCCACCGCCGCGCGGAGCAGGTTGCGAGCCGCGCCGTTGACGGTGTTGGTGGTGCTGGTGTTGTAGTTCAACGCTCTGGGCAGGTTGTCGGCGATGCCGTCAACATTCAAGTCCAGCTTGCCACTCGTGAGGTAAGAACCGGGCACGGTGAACACGCCGGTTACTAATGTTGTGGTGGTGTAGGGCGACGGCCACTGGCTGGTGTTGACCTTCCAGTAGTCGGCGGTGCAACCCTTCCATTGCACCCGGAACGTCCAGACATCGGTGTTGTTAGCCAGGGCGCGGTCGCCGCCGATGTACCAGCCGGGGGCGGGCACAAACACATCGTCTACGGTGGCGGTGTTGCTCACGTACGTGCCCGGTTCCTGAGTGACGGTGTAGAGGCACTTGTACGTCCAGGATTCGCCCACGTCCACCAGGCCGTCGTTGTCGGTGTCGCCGCCGGTGTAGACGAGGGGCGAACACTTGTTGTCGCTCACCACCGGGGCCACGCTGGCCGGGCCGGCGTTGGTGACGGTGTAATTGTAAGTGACGGTGTTACCTTTGTACGCGCCCGTCGGGCCGGTCTTGTCAATCGCCAGATCAAAGGTGATGACGTTCGGGAACGTCCAGTCGGGATAGCCCTGGCCGGTGGTGTAGACGATTTCGTAGTCGCCGACGATGTAACCGGCTGGCAGGTTCACTTCGCGGAATGTGTAAGTTCCGGCGCTCAACCAGAGCAGGGCCGGCGAGCTTTGGCTGATGGTGAAGGTGGCGACCAGGGTGTTGCCATTGTACATGTTGACTGTGAACGGCGTGTTGTCCGGCTGGCTGTAGAGCACGGTATTCACCGGGCTGTCCCAGTACAGGAAGATGCGCTTGCGAAGGGTGAACGGCTGGAGAGTGAAGCTGTCCTGCGCTGAGGTGGATGTGCCCTGGTACTCGCCGGTTGCCGTGCCAACGTTGGTCAACGTAGTGAGCGGGGTGAAGGCGGGCGTGTAGGCGCAGGTAAACGTCCACACTTCAGTCAGGTCCAGCTTGCCGTCGTTGTTCGCGTCGCCGGAGCCGTAAGTTGCATTGCCGCACTTGTCGTCGGTGACGATCACGTTGCTGAGCGGCACGTTGCCCACATTCGACGCCTGGTAGTTGAAGGTGAGGGCGCTGCCGCCGAAGCCGTAGGTCGGGCCGATCTTGTCGAGGGCGATGACCGGGTTGGTGACCATGACCGATTCGTCGTCGCTGTCGCCGGCCGGATTCTGTTCATTGTCCATCACCGTGACCGAGGCTGTGTTGTTGTGCGCGCCGGCGGCAGTATGAGTGACCGTGTACTGGCAACTGGCCCACGCGCCGGGAGCCAACGTCGTGCCGATGAGAGCCAGACATTGCGCGCTGAGGGCGTTGGTGTCGGTCAGGGCGGTGATGGTTACATCTTCGACCGAGTTATTGGTGATGGTCAGGGTGAAGGTGAAGTCGCCGCCGGGCATCGGGAGTTCGCCGGGCGTGACCGACTTGTCTAGCGCCACACTCGGCAGAACGTCGGTGACGGTGACGGTTTCGTCGTCAGTGTCGCCGGCCGGATTCTGCTCATTGTCCTGAACAGTCACGCTGGCTGTGTTGTCGTATTGACCGGCATCCGTGTGGTTGGCCGTGTATTCGCAACTGGCCCACGCGCCGGGAGCCAACGTCGTGCCGATGAGAGCCAGACATTGCGCGCTGAGGGTGTTGGTGTCGGCT
>JACPWC010000010.1 GCA_016197225.1 Chloroflexota bacterium | reverse complement strand
CTTACCGACGGCGGTCTGGATCAACCCGCCGCAGGTGACGCTGGCTGCCCCGGCTGACTTGCCGAAAACTACTGGTGTAGACACGGACGATCTACACTAAATTCCCAACCAAGTTGTCTCAAAGGGTTGACACATTCCGGAATGCCACTGCCAATGCTACTATTGTAGAAACCATTATGATACCAAGCAGGTGAGATAACTTTAGGCTCACTGTATTCATAACTGACCTCTCACTAATCACAAGCTGGACACCGTGCAATGTTTCGCCAATACCTCAGCCATCTCTCACCTTAGGCCTCAATCAATTCAGGCGATTCTTTGCTAATCGCAGGAACACTGGGAAAGGGGGCGTGGTAGGATTGTTCGCGGTCATGACGTGCCTCCAATACGCTTTGACTATGGCGGGCTACGTGGTGACACACTTAGTCCGCCGCTTGTTTCCTCAATTGCTTGGGAGAAGATATATTCCCATATGCTACCTTGCGTCTGCTTTGCTGGTATCAACATAGGTTAGTAGTTCCCTTTTACTTTATCGCTGGGACTTGCGCCAACCGTTGGCTATCGCTTCATCTTCTGTGCAAAACCAACGCTCGCCGAAATCAGGATTGATTACAGTAGCGTCATAGAACTCGCCGCCAGGGACATGGTAAATCTTTTCGCCAGTGTTGAATGAAACATTGCCCTTAATGTCGCAACCAGGCGGGTGATAAGGGCAACCGCCGATAGCGCAAGGGCTTTGAGATACGGTTGGTGTGGGGGGTAGTGGTCGAGTCCTTGTAGGTGATGGAGTGAAAGTGATTGTGGCCGTCTTGGTAGGTGTTGGGGTTCGAGTGGGGTTAGGTAATGGTGTATCAGTCGGCGCAGTAGTGGACGACGGGGCAACCGGAGAGGGAGTCTCTGAAACAACTATCGGCGTTGAGGCGGCCATCAGGGTTGCTACAACAAATTGCCCCGTCTCAGGGTTATTATGTACGAAATCTTCAACAGCCTCAAAACCTAAGCGGCTTCTCGTGAATTGCTTGCCTCCCTCGGTCAATACGATCTGCTCTTGGTTGCCGAGTTTTTCATCAACGGTACTGTTTGCGACTTGGCATGATCCAGTGATGCAATCCAGAGTCAACACGTCAGCGGCAGGATTGTATTCGATGACACCGTAAGCGCCCTGCATAGTGACTGTGCCTACTGGCGAAGTCACTTCTAGCTTACCGCCCGGCACGCTGATCCAGATTTTGCCCGCTTCCAGTTGCAAGCCAATCAGCAAAAAGCCTTCAAGAGGTGTGATGCGATCAATGGTGAGGGATGAATTTGGGCCAATGTAAAAGACCGTGCTATCAGCCAGTTCAAGCCGCGCCCCTGAAGCATTGCCAGTCTGAATCTGGCCATCCTCACGCAAAACATACCCTTTGGCTATTCGAGTAAATGCACTATCGGCAGAGGTTCGTGCTTCAACGATATTGACGATTTCACTCGCAGTAGCCGTGCGGCCAGATGGTGAAGGCGCGTTGGTACTCATTGGAATGCCAGACGCAGGGCTACCACACGCTGTTACCAGCAAGGCAACAACGGCAATGCGCCACAGAAAAGAGCAAATAGGCATCCTCATTCAGCAGAACCCAACGCGGCGATCTAAAGACCTTTCGTGGGAAGACTCCCGCCAGAATCACCCGAAACTTCGCAATTGAGACGCACCAGATTTGGCTGTGTTAGTTCCAGGCTTGACAGATAGGAATCAGGGTAATAGCTACAACCAGTACAAGTTCAGTCGTGGGTCGGGCCTTGAACGCGCGCAACACGCCGACGACAATAGCCATACCTACTATTCGTATAATGAAGTAAACAAGCAAAAGGCCTAATACTTCGGCTGTTAAATTAATTCGGCTGGCAGCGATGAGGGCATATAGGATAGTTTGACCGGCAGCCGAGGCGAGAATGAGAACAAACGGATCAGCACGTTCGTCCTTTTTGGTATCTGCGTTGGATATTTTCGTTGGTTGGCTTTGGGCGTTGGTGCCTGCTGGCCGATCAGTTTGACACTGCCAACACTTACTTCGTCTTGGAGGATTGAGAGAACCACATTGAACACATCGCCAGTTTTCAACCATATGACCTCTCCTGTTGAGAACTGCTAGGCCGTATCACTGAAAGCCGCCCAACCGACACACCAGCTACGCACGATTATGAGCCTTATGCCAATACAAAACAAGAGGCCGCTGGTCTCAGCCAGCGGCCCATGGTCTACTCAGCCCCAACGGGCCCGACTCCCCTTGCCAACAGCGCCTCGGCCAGCGTGGGCGAGGCGAGGGCCATGATGGGCAAACAAAAAGGCCGTAGGGTCTACCATGTGCAGGCAAAGGGTGATCACATCGCTTGACAGGGCGAGCGCCCGGTGTAGGATCGGTAGTTGCGGGCCTCGGATAGCGCCTGAACGGATCGCCAACGCCAGCTCACCCGGGCCGGGGGAACGGCGGTTATAAAACAAAAGGAGACTAAAATGGCAGAAAGCGTTTACAAGGTGATCGAGTTGGTTGGAACCAGCACCGAGTCATGGGAGAAAGCGGCGGCGGCCGCGGTGGAGCGGGCCGCCCAAAGCGTGCGCGACCTTCGCATCGCCGAGGTCGTCCAGTTGGATATGCAGATCGAAGACGGCAAGGTGAATCTCTATCGGGCGAAGGTAAAACTTTCCTTTAAATACGAAAGCCACGAGTGAATCGAAGTCCGGGCCGCGATGGAACGCTTTGAGCCGTTGCGCCGCCGCGGGCGAATCGCAAACGACTGAGAGTGTTGACCGGAACGGAATTTGATCATGCCTCTAGTAGAAGCCATCGGCAATCTCCACATGCACACGCCGTACTCCGACGGCGAGTGGTATCACGCCGACATCGCCCAGGCCGCCATCCGGGCCGGGCTGGACTTCATCGTCGTCACCGACCACAACGTATGGGTGCAGGGCATCCCGCCCTATCATTGCAGTGACGACGGCAAGAAAAAGGTGCTGGTCATCACCGGCGAAGAAGTGCATGACCAGGCGCTTCAGCCGCAGAGTAATCACTTGCTGGTTTACAACACCGGGCGCGAGTTGGCGGCCCTGGCCCACGATCCGCAACTTCTACTCGACGGTGTGAATGAGGCCAAAGGCCTGGCCTTCCTGGCCCACCCGTTTGATTACGGCACAGCCCTTGTTAACTACGAGCCAATTCACTGGCGGCGCTGGGATGTGAGCGGCTTTCACGGCCTTGAGATTTGGAACTACATGAGCGAGTTTGCCGGCCTGCTCACCTCGCCGGCGGCGGCGATCAAGTTTGCCTCTAACCCAGAGCAAGGCATCAAAGGCCCGCATCCCGAAGCGTTGAAGAAATGGGACGAACTGCTGGCCGCGAAAGCGGGCGGGCGCATTGTGGGTATTGGCAACTCGGACGTGCATGGCACGACGTATCACATGTTCGGGCGCTCCGCCGTCATCTTCCCTTACGAGCACTGCTTCCGCGCCGTCAACACCCATCTTCTCCTGCCCGACTCGTTGAACGGCGACTACGAGCACGATTGTGATCTGATCTTCAACGCCTTGCGCGACGGTCATTGCTTTGTAGGTTACGAAGTGCCTGCGCCCACAAAGGGCTTTCGCTTTTCGGCGCAGGGCGACAAGGCAACGGCGATCATCGGCGACGAGATTCCGGGCGGGGCCGGAGTCACGCTCCAGGTTTCAGTGCCGGCCAAAGCGGAGATTCGGCTGGTGGGCAATGGCAAAGTCGTCGTCAAAAAAGAGAACGACACCCACCTCACTTACATCACCACCGAGCCAGGCGCGTATCGCGTCGAAGCTTACATCCCGTTCAAAGGCCAGCAACGCGGCTGGATATTCAGCAATCCGATCTACGTTCGGTAGAATTTCACCGCGAAGGCGCGAAGGACGCTAAGAAGAACAAAATGACTTCGCGATCTTTGCGGCTTCGCGGTTCAACATTCCATGTATACCTCACCGCCTGATCCGCTTGCCTTCAACACCCGTGTCTGGGAGATCGTCCGCCAGATTCCGCGCGGCAAGGTTGCCACTTACGGCCAGATTGCGCTGATGATTCCGCCACCGGAGGGCGTGGAGGCGGACGAGTATCGAGCGGTGGGCGCGCGCTGGGTGGGGGCGGCCATGGCCGCCTGCCCGGATGATGTGCCCTGGCAGAGGGTGATCAACGCGCAGGGCAAGGTTAGCGTGAGGCGGGGCGGCGGTGAACAGCTCCAGCGACATTTGCTTGAAGAAGAGGGCGTGATCTTTGACGAGCGTGATCGGGTTGATTTGAAAAAATACGGGTGGTCGGGGTCGCCGCCTGATGCCGACCAACCCCGGCTCTTGTAGGGCGAATTGCCAATTCGCCCTACAATATCCAAACGGGCGTCACAAACGTCCGTTTTTTGTGGCCCGTATGCTAGAATGTATGTTCTCCGAAGAGGTTACAACATGCCACCCTTTGAACTTGTCTCTGAATTTCAACCGACCGGCGATCAACCAGATGCAATTGTGAAGCTGGTGGACGGCATCAATACCGGCGAACGGGATCAAATTTTGCTGGGCGCGACGGGCACCGGAAAAACCTTTACCATCGCCAACGTTATCGCCCAAACCCAGCGCCCGGCGTTGATCATGGCCCACAACAAAACGCTGGCCGCCCAACTCTACGCCGAGTTCAAGGACTTCTTCCCCAGGAACGCCGTCGAATACTTCGTCTCTTACTACGACTACTACCAGCCCGAAGCCTACGTCCCTCGCCACGACCTGTACATCGAGAAGGAAACGGAGATCAACGAAGAGATCGAACGGTTGCGGCTGGCGGCGACCGCGTCGCTGGTGTCGCGCAAAGACGTGATCATCGTGGCTTCCGTCTCGTGCATTTACGGCCTGGCCAACCCGGAGTCGTATGCCAGGGGAGTCATTCATTTAGAGGCGGGCAAGGCTCTGCGCCGCAATGCGCTTTTGCGCCACTTAGTGGACAGCCAGTATCAGCGCAACGACACCGAACTCAAGCTAGGCACCTTCCGGGTGCGCGGCGACACGCTGGAGGTGATGCCGGCTTACGCCGAAACGGTGTACCGCATCTCGTACTTTGGCGACGAGATCGAGCAGTTGATGGAACTCAACCCGGTAACAGGCGAAGTTCTGGCCGAGCACAAGCAGTTGGAAATCTTCCCGGCTCGCCACTTTCTGGCTGAAGAAGACAAGCTCAAGCAGGCCATCGCCGACATCGAAGCCGAGCTTGAGGAGCAGATCAAAGTCTTCAAGGCCAACGACAAACACCTGGAAGCGCAACGCATCGAACAGCGAACGCGCTACGATTTGGAGATGTTGCGCGAGGTGGGCTACTGTTCCGGCATCGAGAACTATTCGCGCCACATGGATCAGCGCGCCGCCGGAAGCCCGCCCTCGACGCTGGTGGACTACTTCCCGCCCGACTATTTGCTGGTGATTGACGAGAGCCACATGACCATTCCGCAAGTCCGGGGCATGTTCGGCGGTGACCGTTCGCGTAAACAGACGCTGGCCGAATATGGTTTCCGCTTGCCGTCGGCGCTCGACAACCGGCCCTTGAACTTTGAAGAGTTTGAAGAGCGGATGGGGCAAGTCATTTACACGTCGGCTACCCCGGGGCCTTACGAGTTGGGGAAGACGAAACGAGTGATTCAGCAGATCATCCGCCCCACCGGCCTGGTTGATCCCGAAGTGGATGTGCGGCCCTCGACCGGTCAAATTGATAATCTGGTGACTGAGATCAGGAAGCGGCTCGAAAGCGGGGAACGGGTTCTGGTGACGACCCTGACCAAGCGGATGGCCGAGAACTTGTCCGAGTATCTGATGGAACTTGGGATCAAAGTTCACTACCTGCACTCGGAAGTGGAGACGCTGGATCGCATCGGCATCCTGCGCGACTTGCGGCTGGGCGTGTTCGATGTGGTCGTCGGCATCAACCTGTTGCGCGAAGGTTTGGATTTGCCGGAGGTGTCGCTGGTGGCGATCCTCGACGCCGACAAAGAAGGTTTTTTGCGAAGCAACACTTCGCTGTTGCAAACGATTGGCCGGGCGGCGCGGCACGTGCGCGGCACGGTGATCATGTACGCCGACAAGATGACCGACTCGATGAAGTCGGCGATTGACGAGACCAACCGCCGCCGGGCGGTGCAACAGAAGCACAACGAAGAGCACGGCATCATCCCGGCCAGCATCGTCAAGAGCGTGCGCGACCTGACCATGCGCCTGGCGGCAGTGTCTGAGGAGCGCGGCGAATACAAGACGGGGACGCCGCCTCAGCTACCCAGGGCCGAACTCAACAAGATGATCGCCGAACTGGAGAAGCAAATGAAGGAAGCGGCCCATGCGCTGGAGTTCGAGAAGGCGGCGCTTCTGCGAGATCAGATTATTGATTTGCGCCAATTGCTGGCCGACCAGGATTCGAAATTGCCGGCGTGGAAGCGCCCGGCGTCGCTGGTTGAAGAGGAAGTTGAATAAGATCGGCTCCACCGACCCGGGTCAACATCGTTAACGCAAAGGCGCAAAGAGGCAAGGACGCAAAGGAATAAAAAAAGAATCCTTGCGTTCTTTGCGCCCTTGCGTCTCGCCGTAGGCGTCCTTCGGATGCGTTAAAAGCTTAAACCTTATCGGGAATAACATTATGACGCTCCCCAACCGCGTCCTCGCGGTTGGCCGCCCGCGAGGACGCGGGCTATGAGCTTATTTCCGATAAAGCCTCTTTAACGACAAGGCGCAAGGACGCAAAGAAAAATGCCAGATATTATCCTTTGCGGCTCTGCGCTTTTGAGATTTTGCGTTTAAGCAAAGCTCCGCTTAAACGTCCACTGAAGTTGGTTGAAATCTTACAGCGCCGCTTTGGCCGCCGCCAACACCTCGTCGTAGTTTGGCTCCATGCCCAGGTGAGGCATGTAGGCCACGTACGCCACCTTGCCGTTCCTGTCCACCACGAACACCGCCCGCCGGTGGTAGCGGCGCTCTTTGATATACGTCCCGTATTTGACGCCAAAGTCCATGTCCTGGTGGTCGGAGACGGTTTGCACCCGATCCACTCCGGCGTTGCCGCACCACAACTTCTGGGTGGCCGGCAGGTCGGCGCTGATCACCATCACCCGAATATCCTCACCCAATTCTGAGGCCCGCTCATTGAAAGTGCGCGTCTCTTTGTCGCACACGCTGGTGCTGAGTGACGGCACGGCAGCCAGGACGCGAACTTTGCCGACCGTGGAAGCCAGCCCTTGAAAGACCGACCAGTTGTTGGCCTGGGCCGTGAACTCCGGCGCGGTCTGGCCGACGACGACGTCGTTGCCGATGATGGTGGCCGGATGACCGGCGATTTCGAGCACGCCCACACGTTCGGGCGGGCCTTTCGGCTTTGCCGATTTGGCGGCGCGGCGGGCGCGGGGCGCGGCTTTCTTTGCCGGTTTGGCCGCCTTCCGGGCGGCTTTTTTCACTGTTTTCCTGGCGGTCTTTTTCGCAGTTGCCATTTGTCTTTCTCCTATAAGGGGTTTTGGCAGAGTGTACTATAGTTGCGATGGGAGATCAAACAAAACCGGCTGGTAGTCAAATCAACTCAAACAAAACCTGCCTGCATAGCATCAATTAGAGCAGGGACAGTCGCGGCTACATGGCGAGGCTCCGGGAAATTTGAAATGCAACTGTAACCCTCACCTGTTTGCCTCACCTGCTTCCTCCGGCTATACTCTCCCACAGGAGACTGTATGCCGCACATCACTTACCAAAACGAAAAGCTGATCGAAGTTGAGCCGGCCACCACCATCCTCCAGGCCTCCCTGCAAAACGGCATCCCGCACACCCACGTCTGTGGCGGCAACGCCCGTTGCTCCACCTGCCGCGTGCTGGTGCTGAGTGGGCTGGAGCACTGTTGCCCGCGCAACGAAAAAGAACAGAAGATGGCCGAGCGGCGGCACTTCAGCCCCGCCGTGCGCCTGGCCTGCCAGACCACCCTCGGCGGTGATGTGACTCTGCGGCGGCTGGTGATTGACAACGAAGACGAAGAACTGGTGGATCAGGAAGTGGCCGGGGGAACCGCCCCCCGGAGTGTGGGCGAAGAGAAGCAAATCGCCATTCTGTTTTCCGACATTCGCGGTTTCACCGCCTTCTCCGAAGCGCACCTGCCTTACGACGTGATTCACGTCCTCAACCGCTACTTTAACCGGGTCGGCTCCATCATCAACCGGCACGGCGGGCAAATTGACAACTTCATGGGCGATGGCATCATGGCCCTCTTCGGCCTGGACGATGCGCCGGACGCCACCCTGCGAGCGGTGCGGGCCGGGGTGGAGATGTTGGCCGCCGTCGAGGCCATGCAACCCTATTTTGAAGCCCAGTTCAAGACCAATTTCCGGATCGGCATCGGCCTCCACTTTGGCGAGGTGGTATTGGGCGTGGTCGGGGTGGGCGAGCGGCGGCGGCTCACCGCCATCGGCGACGCCGTCAACCTGGCCAGCCGCATCGAAAGCGCCAACAAAGAAGCCCGAACCGAGTTCCTCATCTCCGAAGACGCCTACGAGCAAGTCAAAAGCCACGTTCAGATCGGTCGGCACATCGAACTGCCCATCAAAGGCAAGACGGGCGAATACTCTCTGCACGAGGTGTTAACCGTGAATTAAGGGAATTGCGCGGCATCCATCTCCCCGCTATAAGTCGATCGAAACTTTTACCCCTTTTTTTTGATTATTAAGGATGCAAAAATTAATTAATTTAATTGGGACACAACCAAAATTACTAATTTTATAATATTATGAGATTTTTAAATTTCAAACATAATTTGAAAAAATGTCTACAGCCACCCGGCCATCCCTAAAATCTCCGACCTCTTCAATCAGGAAGACCATGCCTACCTGGTCATGGAATACATTGAAGGCAGAGACCTCGAGGCCGTTCTCAATGACACGCCCGGCTTCCTGCCAGAGGCGACCATTGTCGAGTGGGCGATCCAGTTGTGCGACGTGCTCACTTACCTGCACTCCAACCAGCCGGAGCCGATTGTCTTCCGTGACATGAAACCGTCGAACGTGATGCTCGATCAGCTCAACAACATTCGGCTCATAGACTTCGGCATTGCCAAAGGATTCCAGGCCGGGCAAAAGGGGACGATGATCGGCACCGAGGGCTACTCGCCGCCGGAGCAGTACCGGGGCGAGGCCGGCCCGGCGGGCGATCTTTACGCGCTCGGCGCAACCATGCACCACCTGCTTACCAAGCGCGACCCGCGCGCCGAGCCGCCCTTCTCTTTTGCCGAACGGCCCATCCGCAAAATCAATCCCTCGGTCTCGCTGGGGTTCGAGGCCATCGTCAACAAGTCGCTGGCTTATAACCCGACAGATCGCTTCCCCTCCGCCGCCGCAACGAAAGAGGCGTTGGTGGCCCTCCAGCGGGGCGCGCAAGTGATTGTCTCAACGCCAGCCGTCATTCCCAACCTGGGCACTTCGGTTCTGCCCGGAACCTCGACCCTGCCGGCCAGTGGAACTGCGGCGCTCCCCAACATACCCGTCATGATGCCAACCGGTCAGGAGACCGGCCTGCTGGTTCCCGCGTTCGACACCGGCATCAAACCCTTGTGGGTGTTCAAATGTGAAGATGAGATTCGTAGTCAGCCTCTGCCGGTGGGCAAATTTGTGTATGTCAGCGTCTACGACAACAACCTCTATGCCCTCTCGCGCGACGGCGGCAAGTTCGTTTGGAAGTACGCCTCTGAGGGCGGCTTTGCCGCCTCGCCCATTTACGACAACGGCAATGTCTACATCGGCTCGGAAGACGGCAAGCTTTATGCGCTGACGGGCGAAACCGGGCGGCCCCTGTGGAGCTACCAGACCGGCGAAAGCGTCCGTTGCACCGCCCGCGCCGCCCAGGGCCACATCTTTGTCGGCTCCGACGACCGGCACCTGCACGCCATCAACATGCAGGGTGGCCGCAAAGCGTGGGTGTACGAAACCCCGGCCCCGGTTCGCTCCCGGCCCTTTGTGCTGGAGAAAGAAGCGCGGGTGTTCTTCGGCTGTGAAGCCGGCGAGTTCTATAGCCTCGACTTCAGCGGCGCGCTTAAGTGGCGCTACCGTAGTAAACGGGCCATCACCTCCTCGGCCAACTTTGTGGACGGACTGATCATCGTCGGGAGCGCCGATTATCACGTGCATGCCATCGAAGCCAACTCGGGCTGGGGTTTTTGGAAGGCGCGCACCCAGAAGCCGGTCGTCTCTTCGCCGGCGGTGACAGAAAAGGCGATCTACATCGGCTCTGCCGACAATAACCTTTATGCCCTCAGCGTGCGCGACGGCAAAGTGCTCTGGAAATACGAGACCGGCGACCAGATTGCCTCCAGTCCGGCCATTTACAAGAACGCCATTTATTTTGGCTCGGTGGATGGGTACGTGTATTGCATTGAAATGAAAGATGGCAAACTGCGCTGGAAGTTCAAGACCGAAGGCGCCGTTATCTCGTCGCCCAGCGTGGTAGACGACGTGGTGTACATCGGCTCGACCGATCACAACCTTTACGCGTTATCGGCTTGAACGGGCATGGGCTGAGCGCTTTATTTGGGACCTTCAGATATCCATGATGAAATTCATTCAGCAGTTGTTTGGGAAGAAAACCGAACCGGAATCCGCCAAGACCGCTCCGCTTGTGCCCCCGCACACCTTCTCCGCCGAGGCCCAGCAGGCCGCCACCGCGCCCCTGAACATGCCTGCCTTTGCCGCCAGCAACTCGCCTCTGCGTGTGGCGCACGCCCAGAGTGTGGGCCGGATGCGCGACCACAACGAAGACGTCCTGCTGACCCTCACCAGCACCTTTGACGGCGACGAGAAAATCCCCTCCTTTGGCCTGTACATCGTCGCCGACGGCATGGGCGGGCACAGCATGGGCGAACGGGCCAGCGCCGTGGCCGCCCGGAGCGTGGCCCGTGACGTGACCCGCCGTGTCTACCTCTCCCTGTTGAGCGACAACAGCAACGATGAAGAGCGCGCTCCCTTGCAGGAAGTTCTGGGCGAGGCGCTCACTCATGCCAACCTGGCTGTGCGTGAAGCGGTGGGCGAAGGCGGCACGACCGGCACCGCCGCCCTCGTCTTCAACGACCAGGTCATCATCGGCCACGTCGGCGACAGCCGGGCTTACCTCATCACTGCCAACGGGCTGGAACAGTTGACGCGCGACCATTCGCTGGTTCGGCGCTTGCAGGAACTGGGCCAGCTTACGCCCGCCGAAGCCGCCATCCACCCTCAGCGCAACGTGCTCTACCGGGCCATCGGCCAGGGCGACGGCCTGGAAGTGGATGTCTACACCCAGCGCCTGACGCCCGACACCAAAATTCTGCTTTGCTCCGACGGCCTGTGGGGGCTGGTGGATGACGGCCAGATT
>JACPWC010000009.1 GCA_016197225.1 Chloroflexota bacterium | reverse complement strand
ATTTCTTTACCCTGAGTAGTCGCCATGAACTGCGTTCACCATCACGCATGAAAACTCGGCAGACCGACGCGGTCTCCGAGACCGCGACGGTCTATTTTCAAGTCAGTTACGATTTTTGTTTTTGAAGTCGGGGAGTATTTTTTGCTGGTCAGGGTGGTGAGTGAAGGGAGGTTCAACCAGAGTCGGCGGCCAGAAGTTTCACGGTGCCTTAACCGGCGTCGCGAATGGCCTCGAGCGCCTTACGCGCCGCCTCGCGCTGGCTTTCGCTGAACGTCTCATCCTCAACCATCTTGTTCAAGTGAGCGAGCACGGCCTGGGCTTCGTCGTCGGTCAGGTCGCCCCACACGCGGCGGATCAACCCCGGATTCCCTGAGAGCATTGCTTCCCACACGCCAGAAAGAGCGTCGTCCATAGATTGCATTTTACACCGAAGTCGAATACGATTTTTCTCATGACCCGCAAATCACGATTCTTCAAGCCGTTCTATTTATTCATCATCATCTTGCTGTTTGCCGGCTTGGCGCCCGCTTACTCCTCCTTGATCTCGGCGGCCCAGGCCGGGGCCACACCCACCCCCGACGAGTCGGTGAGCGCCCTTGCTTCGACCTCTTTCTCCATCGGCGCCGGGTTGGTGGACGCCATCCCTCATCAAATCATCCGGGCCAGCAATGATAAAGTGTATGCCTTTGTGGCTCAGGCGCAATACTCGTCGCAGATCAACGGCTTCTATACGCCCTCGGCGGGCCTGCCCAGCTCGGGCGCTAATTTTTCCGCCATCACGCCCTTCTCCGATTCTTTCAACATCGTCACC
This sequence comes from Chloroflexota bacterium, assembly GCA_016197225.1. Lineage (NCBI taxonomy): Bacteria > Bacillati > Chloroflexota > Chloroflexota bacterium. The sequence continues at coordinate 63,966 of JACPWC010000009.1, read as the reverse complement.
ATCGAAACGGTCTACGACGGCAGCAACATCATTCACGTCCTGTGGCTCAACCGAAACGGCGATCTGAAAGATCGCCCGTTCGACACTTCTGCCCACGCTTACAAATCCATTATCACCGTTGCCACCGGCCTGCCAACGATCGTCGGCGACTATATTGGAACCAGCGGCGTTTCGGCGGTGATGGAACCGGGCGGCAAGCTTCACATCGCGCACTGGTCGAAGGATGGAAGCAACAACACTCACATCTCGCATCGCGCCTACACCTACAACTCCGGCACGAACGCTCTGACTCTGGTGGCAGGGCCGACTCAGGTGGACACCGACGTCACCCACCAGCCCAATCATCCGGCCATCGCCCTCTCGCCGCTTGACAGTTCGATCACCGTCGCCTGGGTTTCGTCGGCCACCACCCCGCGTGAGATCATGGCGCGCACCCGAACCAGCGCCGGCGTGTGGGGCAGTGTCGAAAACATCAGCACCGTAGGCGAACCGTGGACGAGCACCAACGCCGGCATCAACATTGATCAAGGCCCCTCGTTGCTGATTGACAGTTCGGGGACGCGGCACCTGGCTTACATGGGACACTTTGAAGGCTCGAACCCTTATGGCCGCATTTACTATGCTTCCAAGTCAGGCGGCGGTTGGTCGGATCAGGCCTTGTCGTATTTCAGCCATGCGCCGGTTGTCGCCATAGACACCAGCGCCCTGCACCTGCTGGGGCACGGCCACTCGCTCAATTCGGCCTGCACCGGCACCGGCGACAACTGTTTCTGGAAGAAAAACGGGGACGGCTCCTGGGCCGCGCCGCAGTTAATCGTCAGCCTGGCCAACGCCGACACCAGCTTTTCGGCCAAGTGGTCGGTGGTCGGCTTCAACCGGCCCGAAGCGATCGAGTTCCTATTCTTTGGCGGGACGTACACCAGCCCCACGCTTTATTATGGCCGCATTGACAGTGGCGGCCCGACGGCGACGCCGACCAACACTCGCACACCCAGTAACACGCCAACCAGGACCAACACGCCCACCAACACCGCCACGTTTACTAATACGGCGACATCAACCAGCACGTTTACGCCCACTAACACGCCGACGAATACTGCCACCTTCACCCCGACCAACACTCACACCTTCACTCCAACCAGCACTTATACCTTCACTCCGACCAACACGCGCACGAACACGGCCACTGCCACGGCCACCTTCACCCCAACTCACACTCGCACCAATACGCCGACGAAGACTGCCACCAGCACCCCAAGCAACACGCCGACGGCGACGAATACTTTCACGCCTACTCACACCGCAACCGCCACTGCCACCCGCACGTCCACGTTCACGGCGACGGCCACCCCATCGCAACTGCCGGCGCCCACCATGAACTTCCCGCAGGGCGGCAACACCCCGCCCACCACCCGGCCTCTGTTCGACTGGGTCAACGTCGCGGGCGCAACCTCTTATACTTTCCAGATTTCAACCAATCAGGCATTTTCTCCCTTGCTGTTAAATCTCAATGTCTCAGCCTCGGCCTACACGCCCACCGCCGACTTGCCGCGCAACACTTTGCTCTACTGGCGTGTGCGGGCCAATGCCTCTGCCGGGCCGGGAGCCTGGTCGCGGACGCGATACTTCTACTCGGCCAACCCGCCGGGCGTGCCAACTTTGCTTTCGCCGGCGGCCGGGGCAAAAGTGACAGGCAATAAGCCAACTCTGGACTGGAGTGACTCAGTTCCGGCCGCCACTTTTTACGAAGTGCAGATTTCGACCGACCCGCTCTTTGGCACGGCGCTAGGCCGGGGGCAGGGCGGACGGGCCAACCAGTCAGCCTACGCCGTTGAAACGGCGTTATTACCCGGCAACTACTACTGGCGAGTCCGGGCCGTTGCCGGTGATGCCGCCTCTGGCGGGGGAGGCTCTACTCAGTTTAGCCAGTGGTCGGCAGGACGCAGTTTCCAAATATCGCCGTAGAAGATATAGTCTCCAGATAAGTTCTTTCCAGGCCAGACCGACGCGGTCTTCAAGACCGCGTCGGTCTCGTTTTCAGTGACCTATTTCCTATCAGAATCAGGTTGAATTCTGCTAGCGACAGGCCATTCCTCACCCTTTTTTTACTAATCATTGGCTGTTTGGAGTTAACCTGACTCTCAGTTGTTAAAGTGGTACGGTTCATTCTCCGTTGCCGCATGCCACTAACATTCCTGGTCTTTCCGAGGCCGAACGCTGAGAGCTATGCACACTAACTACAAATCCCCCTGGAAACTCATTGCCATCACTAGCATTGTCATTCTCATGTCAGGCATCTGGCGGCCTGTGTTAGCCGCCTTTGGCCACCGCCCGGTGGCCCGGCCCTTCATGGCCCTCCCGATCAATCACACCACCCGCGCCGACTTCACAGGTTGCGTAGACACGAACACCGCTCACATCACCGACATTGATGCCACCGACGGCACAGGCGGCACCGTCACCCTCGCCGCCAATTTTGCTGATGATTTCCCCGGCTCGTCACTTAATGCTACCAACTGGGATGCTTTGCTTTGGGCAGGCGGGGCATATACTACGCCTGGTATCGCTAATAGCATTTTGACCATCGCGGGCAATGATCAAGCATTTTTACGCTCAACCACAACATATACCTACGCGGTCATGGAATTTACCGCCGAGTTTGGCAATGGGGCTTTTCAACATATTGGCTTTGCCCGCGACGATTTTGGCACCAACCGCTACTATATTGTCAGCACCAGGAACCCGGCAACAGGTCTCAATGACGGGAAATTATATGCCCGGGCCAACAATAGCGGCTCTGAGCAGTTTGTCTTGCTAGGCACAATTGATGGCCCGCATCGTTACCGAATTGAATGGGCGCAATTCGATGCGACTGATGATGTGATTACTTTTTACGTGGATGGTGCTTATAAAATTGATTTCAACGTTCTGCATGGCGGTGTTAATGGGGAGAATTTTCTCGCTTATATTTCTAATAACAGCACAGTTGACCTGAAAGTAGACAACATCCAGGTTACGCCTACTTACAAGCTCACCGGCGAATTTGTTAGTTGTGTTTTGGATGCTCAAACCGGCAATGTTTGGGACACAATTAGCTGGGTTGAAAACAAACCCGCCAACACGGGTGTTACCGTACAGGTGAGCACTTCAGACGACGGCCTTGCCTTTGGCGCTTTTACTAATGCCACGAGCGGCGTTTCCTTCGGCGGCCAACTGCATCGCTATCTCAAGTACAAACTGATTCTCTCGACCACTGATTCCACCATCTCACCCCGCGTCGACTCGGTGTCGTTGAACGACGTTGTCGCAACCCCAACTCACACACCTTCAAGCACATTCACTAACACCCCAACAAACACGCCGACCAGCACACCTACCAACACGTCGCCACCCACCAACACGCCGACGGCAACTAATACGCCCACCAACACGCCTACCAATACGCCCGGCCCGTCGCCCACGCCCACGCAACTACCGGCGGCCACCATGAATTTCCCGTCCAGCGGCAACACGCCGCCCAACACGCGCCCGCTCTTCGACTGGGCCAACATCACCAGCCCGTCGCTCACCTCATACACTTTCCAACTCTCTACCAACCCCGGCTTCACCATGTTGGTGTTGAATATAAACGTCTCGGTGTCGGCTTACACCCCGACCGCCGATCTGCCGCGCAATACTATTCTGTACTGGCGCGTGCGAGGCAACGCCGGCGGCAGACCCGGCGCCTGGTCGCGCACCCGCTACTTCTACAGCGCCAACCCGCCGGGCGTGCCGATGCTGATTTCGCCCGCCAACAACGCCAACGCGACATCGCTGAAGCCGACACTGGACTGGGGTGACTCGTCCCCGGCCGCCACCTATTACGAAGTTCAAATTTCCAAAGACATTAATTTTAGCGTTCTTCTGGGGCGCGGGCAGGGTGGGGTGACTCCCCGGTCGGCGTACATGGTTGAAACGGATCTGACCCCGCTCACGCTCTACCACTGGCGGGTGCGAGCCGTAAATATCAATGGGGGCACGGCGCAGGTCAGCCAGTGGTCGGCAGTGAGTAGCTTTAGAACACCCTGATCGGTCTGGCGCAAAATCACATTACTCAGCCTGGGGCGTAGCTTGCTACGCCCCTCCGTATATAAACTAACTCAAGTTGATAGTCTAAGCCCTTCTTTGCAGAGGTGAAAGACCCCGCAAAGAAGTTCACGTTTGGAAACCGATCCTCATGCGCCCTTCTCGGTCACTCTTCTGGAAATGGTTCGCCGTCACTATCATCGCCGTCTTGCTCTTCAACCTGTGGCGGCCGGCCCCCACCCAGGCTGTTCCCATCCCGGCTCCCATCGTTCTCATTGTCAACGACGCGGCGGCCAACAAGTTCGGACGCTACCTGGGCGAAATTCTGCGGGCCGAAGGCCTCAACGAATTTGAAGTGCTGACCATCGGCGCAATGACACTGACGGAGTTAAACAAGCACGACGTGGCGATCCTGGCTGAAACGACTCTGACCTCCGCTCAGGACACGACCCTCACCAACTACGTGAGCGGGGGTGGCCGCCTCCTCGCCCTGCGGCCTGATCCTAACATCGCCAACTTGTTCGATCTCGGCACAACCGCCGGAAACTTAACGGATGGCTATCTCAAAATCAGTGACACAGCCACCATCAACGGCGAAGCGCCCGGCGCAGGCCTCTCTACTCAAACGCTTCAAATTCACGGCGATGCCACGAAATACAACACCCTGATCGGGTCCATCACCGTCGCCACCCTCTACAGTGACGCTTCCACTGCCACCAGCTACCCGGCCGTCGTCAGCAATAGCGCCGGGCGGGCCGTGGCCTTCACTTACGATCTCGCAAGCAATGTCGTTTATACCCGCCAGGGCAACCCGGCGGGTGTAGACGGCGATATTGATGGCGACGGCGTCTTACGAACGATTGACCTTTTCCAACTTGCCGGCAATGGCTCGTGGGTAAACAGAGACCGCATCCCCGTGCCGCAGGCCGACGAGCAACAGCGCCTCTTTGCCCGCCTCGTCAAGCAAATGGTTGCCCAGGTCAAACCCATCCCGCAACTCTGGTACTTCCCCGCCTCGGCCAAGACCATGCTGATCTTAACGGCGGATGCTCATGCCAACCCCGAAAGTTTTTATCAGACTGAGATTACCAGCCTGAACAACCACGGCGGCGACGCGACGTTTTACATGGCCACCGGCGGCGGCATTATTGATACAAGCGTGATGGAAACGTGGCGGAGCCAGGGGCACGAATTCGGGATGCATCCTTACCGTAACCCACCCAGCACCATGACGTATGCTGCCCTGAATCAAGGGTACACCGACTCGGTCAACGCTTTTGGCCTCTTTTACGACCCGCCGATTCCCATGTCGCGCACCGTGCGCACCCATCAAATCAGTTGGCAGGGCTGGACGGACGCCGCCGACATTGCTGTGGCGCACGGCATGGCGATGGACACCAATTTTTATCACTGGGGCCAGTGGCTCAAGAAGCCAGACAATAGCTGGCCGCACGGCTACATTACCGGCAGTGGACAGCCAATGAAGTTCATTAAGGCCGACGGCACTATTCTGGATTACTACCAGCAATTAACCCAGTTAGTGGACGAACAGCTTTTTGATCTTTACGATCTGGCCGGCTTTGATAGCGAGCAACTTACATCCGCGCAGGCGCTGAGTGTTTCAGAAGGGATGATTGACGCCAGCAACGCCGGAGACTATGCGGCCCTGATGGTTCAGATCCACGTGGATTATTACAACTTTGGCAATCCTCAGCCGTGGACAGAAGGCACGCTGGACTACGCCACCGCCAACAACGTTCCAATCTGGAACGCCGACAATTGGCTCACCTTTACCGAGACTCGTCACAACGCCGAGTATTCCGAAGTGGCCTTCAACAGCGGCACAGGTGTGTTGACGTTCAACATGACCGCCGCCCCTGGCGCCAACCTGACGACGATCCTGCCGCTCAGTTATAACGGCAACGTTCTGCAATCGATCACAGTGGACGGCAACTCAACATCCTTCGGAACCCAGACCATCAAAGGCGTGAATGTGGCATTTGTTACCGTAGCCTCGGGCACGCATAGCTTCGTGGCGTCGTATCCGGTTCCGCCCACGAACACGCCCACGCCAACAAATACGCCGACCTACACGCCCACGAATACCCCTACCAATACTCCGACGAATACACCGACCAACACTCCCACCAACACGCCGACGGCCACCTTTACGCCCAGCAACACGCCCACCAACACGCCCGGCCCAACGCCCACCTTCACGCAACTACCGGCGGCCACCATGCGCTTCCCGTCCAGCGGCAACACCGCCTCCACCACCCGCCCGCTGTTCGACTGGGCTAACATCTCTGGCGCAACGTCTTACACCTTCCAGATCGCCACCAACTCCAGCTTCACGGCGCTGGTCGTGAATATAAACCTCTCGGCTTCAGCTTACACGCCGACGATTGACCTGCCGCGCAACACCCTGCTCTACTGGCGAGTGCGGGGCAATGTCAGCGGCAACACCGGCCAGTGGTCGCGCACCCGGCACTTCTACAGCGCCAACCCGCCAAGTGTGCCAACCCTGCTCTTGCCCGCCAACGGCGCTACCGTGACCACCAGGAAGCCGACGTTGGACTGGAGCGACTCATCGCCAGCCGCCACTCACTACGAAGTGCAAATTTCTGATGATCCGAACTTTGGCACTATCCTGGGCCGGGGGCGGGGTGGGGTGACGCAGTTGTCGGCTTACACCGTCGAGACGGATCTGACCGCGCTTACACACTACTACTGGCGCGTTCGGGCGGTGAGCGCCAGCGGCGGCGTGACGCAGATCAGCCAGTGGTCGGCGGTGCGCAATTTCTGGACTCTTCCGTAAGGAACCCCTGACAAAAAAACATCCCCGGCGAGGCGGGGATGTTTTTTTTATTCACTAATTTACTCTAACAGGTTCAGGGATATGTTTCAGCCAGAAGCGCCTTAATCGCCGCTTCGGTCTCCTCGTAGCGGCCTTCGCCGATGTGTTGGTAACGGATGTCGCCCTGCTTGTCAATGAGAACCAGCGTCGGCCAGTAACGCACCCGGTAAGCCGACCAGGTTTGGGCGTCGTTGTCCTGAGCAACGGCGTACGGCACATCCAACCGGACGATGGCCTCTTTGAGGTTGTCGAGATCAGCTTCGTAGTTAAATTCCGGGTAGTGGTTGCCGATGACGACCAGCCCTTGAGGGCCGTAAGTGTTGTGCCATTCCCTCACCGAGGGAATCACATTCCGGCAATTAATTCAGCCAAACGTCCAGAAGTCAATCAGCACCACCTTGCCGCGCAAATCTTTCAAGCGCAGAGGCGCGTCGGTGTTCAGCCACACTTTGTTGTTCAGTTCGGGCGCGGGGCCGTAGTTCTTCAAGTTGATCTCAGTGGTTGTGTCTGAGGCCGTTGCCGGCGTGCCCGGTTGCTTGCCAATGGCAAACGAACCCAGCGCGATGAGCAAGACGGCCACGAGGCTCAATCCGAAAAGCCAGAGTTTGTTCATCCTACTCTCCTTTTGAGGGCCAGTGTAGGCCGCAATCCTTACACTGGAATTACAACGGCATCAGGGTTGGATGAAAACCAAAGACGCGCCAGCGGCGCGTCTCTGCAGGAAAAATGTTGTTGAGTAGTGACCGGCTCAGGCCTTCCATTTGGCCAGCATGGCCTGGCGCTCGGCGGCGGCCCGAATCTTGCCCAGCCGCTCGGCCACGTCCTTGCGGTCGGAGCCGTTCAACTCCTGCTCCACCTGTTTCATGGCCTCGATCACCGGCGGCGTGATCTCTGCCGAGCGCCGCTGGACGGCCTCGAGCGACTCTTCTTCAGTCTCGAACCCCAGCAGTTCATTGATGAGTTTGATCTCCGGCGGAGCCGAATCGCGGATGAGACTCAGGATGGCGTCGCCAATTTGCTGGAGCTTCTCGGCCACATCGTTGCGCCCGGCTTTCCTGGCCGCGTCAAAGTTCTGGTTGAGAATAGCCATGAAGGTGTTGTCAATCAGCGGCAGGTTCTCCATCACTGCCTGCTTGAGGTCGGGCGCTTCCAGCAGTTTGCGAAGCAGGTTGGCCGCCTGCTGACCCTGGGCCTGCGCCGCCTGATCCACCTGGCCCACCACGTTCAGAATCAGGTCACGCAACTTTTGCAGGCGCTCGCGTTCCTTGTCGGGCGATTGATTGATCAGCTTGGTGAGCTTCATGAAGAAGTCGTAATCCACCAGGGGCCGGGCCAGCGACACCAGGGCCGAAGCCCGGTCTTCACTGTCGGCTTTCACCACCATGTCGAAGAATAACTCTGGCGTGAGCTTGTCATCCAGCTTGTTGAGTTCCTCGGCGGTTGCCTCAAACAAATGCGCCTGCTGGGCCGACTGTTTGCCCAACGACGACAGTTCCACCACCTTGTTGCGAAGGGCCAGCATCTGCTCGGCCCCAGCCCGGTCGCCGCTTTCGGCGGCGGCCTGAATGGCAGCCGTGAACAGATCAAAGAAGCCATAATCGAGTTCGGCGTCGTGCTCCTTCGCCAGCGCCGCCAGCGCCTCCTCACTCGTAGTCGTCAGGAACTGCTCGATCAGCGACACTTTGGCCCGCTGGGCGTCCATCATCTCTTTGGTGACGCCGTCAGATTCCAGCACCCGGTCAATCATGCCCTGCAGAGTCAGCGCCGGAGTCGGGCGGAGCAAGTAGCCTTTGCGTTGTTCGGGCGGCAAACTGTTGACAATGGCTTTGGTGAGATTGCCCAGCATGCGTTCCTGCTCGGCCTGCGGCAGGCCAAGTTCCATCGGCACAAACGTCAGCAACAATTCTTTGGCCGGGTCGTGGTAGACGATGGGCGTGGCGATCATGGATTGATAACGGCAACGCGGGCAGGTGATGACGTTGAAGTGGCCGCGCAGGAACCGGGCTTTGGCCGACGGGTCCAGCCCTACGTCGAAGACTTGCTCGATCTGCGCAACAAATGGCGTTTTGCAGTTAGGGCAGGTGACAGTGGTGGAAGGGTACATGAAACTCCTGAATGACGAATGGCCGCTTCGCGTGACGAAGTGGTTGTCTATTCTCTTGGCAGACTAAAACTAAAAGCCGCGCCGCGCCCGGCTTCCGAGCTGGCCCAGATCTGGCCGCCGTGCGCTTCCACCACGGCTTTCGCCAGGTAGAGGCCGAGGCCGGCGCCCTGAGCGCGGCGGGTGGCCGGCGTGTCGGCGCGGTAAAAACGATCGAACACTTTATCAAGCTCGTCGTCGGGCAGGCCCATGCCTTCGTCGCTCACCGTGACCACGACCTGCTCCGGCTCGGCCCGGCCCATGACTCGAATCGCGCCGCCGTCCGGCGAATACTTGATGGCGTTGGACAGCAAATTGATGAGCACCTGGCGCAGGCGTTCTTCGTCGCCGTGAACGATTGGGAGCGTAGGCGGGAATTCTACCACGAAGGCGTGCCTGTCGGTCTGGGTGCGGAACTTGACGACAAGCTCCGAAGCCAGGGCATTGAGATCTACTTCGCCCATGTTGAGCTTCAAAGCCCCGGCCTGCAGGCGCGAAGCGTCGAGCAGATTCTCAATCAGGGCGGCCAACCGGTCGGCCTCTTCTTCGATGACGGCCAAACTTTCCTGCACCGTGCGCGAGTCCCATTTTGCATCGTCGCGTCGCAACGTCCCGGCGTAGCCTTTGATGAGCGAGACCGGCGTTTTTAATTCGTGGCTGACCACCGAGACGAAGGTGCTCTTGAGTTGCTCGGCTTCGCGGAAGCGGGTGATGTCGCGGACGTTGGCGACAATGTTGACCAGGCGATTCTCTTTGTCGAAGATCGGGGCGTAAGTGATGCCGACGGCGACGGTGGAACCGTTGGACTTGCGCAAGTCCCCTTCCACGTAAAGCGGCGAGCCGGACGAGAACGGCCAGCCACCGGCTTCGGCGTCGTTGAGGTCAAGGCCCGGCTCGCGTTTGGCCCAACGGATCACTTCGTCGTGGCCGCGGCCCACCGAGTTGGCGGCCCCAATCCCGGTCAGCCGGGCCAGGGCACGGTTCCACCGTTGAATCCGGTGGCCCGAGTCCATGATCAAAATGCCGTCCGCCGATCCATCCAGCACCGCGTCCAGCCGCCGTCGTTCATTCACACTGTTCTGATAGAGCCGGGCGTTGTTGACGGCAATCGCGGCCTGGTCGGTGAAGGCCTGGAGCAGTTTGCGCTCGTTGGCCCCGAACGGGGCGGCAACAGCGCGGAAGATGAGGAGGATGCCCAGCAGTTCGTCGCCGAGTTGCAGGGGCAGGCCCACCGTGCCGGAAAGATCAAATTGGCGGCCAACGGCCACCAGCCGCCGTTCGATCTCGCTGATGACAAAGCGGGCCGGGTCGCCCCGGTCGGCGGCTTCGCGCAGAATGGCGTCGAAGTGGCGGATGAATTCGGGCGTGACCCGGTGTTGGGCGCGGACGCGGAAACTGCCGCCGGCGTCATCGCGGATGGCGATCAGCCCGGCCTGGCCGCCGAGGATGTCGGAGGCGGCTTCGAGGATGCGGGCCAGCGCGGTGTCCAGATCGAGTTGTTGGCTGAGAGCGCGAATAATGTCCAGCAAATAATCGCGCTGGCGGACTTGAAAATCGGGGAGCATTGGCGAAATTGTAACACGCTCGAAGTTGGAAGACCGTTAACTTCTGTTATACTCGGCAAATCAAGATTTTCTTCAAGGAGACACTTTCATGGCACACGATACAAGCAAAATTCAAAAAGTCGAAGAGCAAATCAAATCGCGCGGCGTTCAGTTCATGAACCTGCAGTTCACCGACATTATGGGCATGGTGAAGACGGTTGGCCTGCCGGCGGCGATGTGGGAGGACGTGCTGGATCACGGGATGTGGTTCGACGGCTCGTCGGTGCAAGGGTTTGCCCGCATCGCCGAGAGCGACATGCTTCTCCACCCCGACCTCGACACCTTCGCCGTCATTCCGTGGGACACCGACGTGCCGACGGCGCGGGTGATCTGCGACGTTCACATGCCCACCGGCGAGCCATTCTCCGGCGACCCGCGCAACGTGCTCAAGCGGGCCTTGGCCGAAGCCGCCAAGATGGGCTTTCAATACTTCACCGGCCCGGAACTGGAATTCTTTTTGTTCAAGCGCCATGCCGACGGCTCGCTCTTTCCACTTGAGCCGCACGATCAGGCCGGGTACTTCGACATGAGCACCGACCTGGCGCACTCGGTGCGGCGGCAGATGGTGACGGCCCTGGCCGCCTTCGGCATCAACGTGGAAGCCCTGCACCACGAAGTCGCCATCGGCCAGCACGAGATTGACTTCAAGTACGGCCACGCTCTGCAAACCGCCGACAGCGCGGTGACGTTGCGAATCACTCTGAAGGCAATCGCCCAGCGCAACGGCCTCTACGCCACCTTCATGCCCAAGCCCATCGCCGGCATCAACGGCAATGGTATGCACACCCACCAAAGCTTGTGGAAGGATGGCAAGAATGTGTTTGCCGACCCGAACGACGAATATGGCCTGAGCCTGACAGCCAAGAAATTTATTGCCGGGCAATTAAAACATGCCCGGAGCCTGTCGGCCATCATCGCCCCGCTGGTGAATAGCTACAAGCGCCTCGTGCCCGGCTACGAAGCGCCGGTGTATTTGAGTTGGGCGCGCACCAACCGCTCGGCTCTCATTCGCGTGCCGAAGGTCAGCCCGGGGCGGGTGGCGACGGCCAGCCGTCTCGAACTACGTTGCCCCGACCCGAGCGCCAATCCCTACCTCACCGCCGCCGTGATGCTGATGGCCGGACTCGACGGCATCAAGAACGACCTGCCGGTTCCGCCGCCGAACGAGGAAGACCTGTATCATTTGGATGAGATGGCGCTGGCGAAGTTGACGGCCATGCCCGGCTCGCTGGGCGAAGCGATTGAGGAACTCAGGAAGAGCGAGTTGGTGAAGGCGGCGCTGGGCGACCATCTCTTCGAGCGTTACATCGAAGGCCGGGTGCAGGAGTGGGATGAGTACCGGATCAGCGTCAGCCAGTGGGAGTTGGATCGGTATTTGGGGGTGTATTAAGCATTGAGGGTTGACGAAAAAACGCTCGCGATGAAAGTTATCCATCGCGAGCGTTTTTGATTCGTAATTGCTTTGGCGCGTAAAGTTTACAAAATTTTCTTCTCCGCCTCCGTCAGCGCCGCCTCAAAAATCTCCAGCCCCTCGTCAATCTCGGCCTTGCTCACGTTGAGCGGCGGGGTGACGCGCACGGTGTTGCGGCCACAGCCTAACAACAGCAGGCCATGCTCAAACGCCGAGTGAATCATCATGTCGCGAACATCCGGGGCGCGGTCTTTGGTGGCCCTGTCCTTCACAAACTCCACGCCGATCATCAACCCTTTGCCCCGCACTTCGCCAATGCTGGGGTGGCGGGCCGCAATCTCTTCGAGAGCTTCGATGGTGTATTCACCCACTTCGGCGGCGTTGGCGATGAAGCCGTTCTCCAGCAGGCGGATAGTTTCGAGGGCGGCGGCGCACGAGAGCGGGTTGCCGCCGTAGGTGTTGCCGTGCGCGCCGGGCGGCCAGTTCATCACACTCTTGCGGGCGATCATCGCCCCCAGCGGCATGCCGCTGGCGATGCCTTTGGCCGAGCACACCATGTCTGGCTCCACGCCCCAGTGTTGAATGGCCCACCACTTGCCGGTGCGGCCCATCCCGCTCTGCACTTCGTCTACGATGAGCAGGATGCCGTATTTGTCGCACAAGGCTCGCAGGCGAGGGAAGAACGAGTTGGGCGGGATGACGTAGCCGCCCTCGCCCTGAATCGGCTCTACCAAAATGGCGGCTATATCTTCCGGCGGGCATTCGTAGATGAAGATCACATTTTCCAGATACTCGATCACAGCGTCGCCGTAATCGCCCTTGTTGGGATCAAACTGCAAACGAGGCCGGTAAGTGTTGGGAAACGGCACGTGAGTCACACCCGGCATCGCCAGGTTGAAGCCGCGCCGTTGAGTGGCTTTGGAGGCGGTGAAGGCCAGCGCGCCATAAGTGCGCCCGTGGAAGCCGCCGTGAAAGCCGATGAACCGGGGGCGGCCCGTGTGGAAACGGGCCAGCTTGATGGCCGCTTCCACCGACTCGGCCCCGGAGTTGGTCATGAAGCACAGCGAGTCTTCTTTGAACGGGGCGATCTCGTCCAGCTTCTCGCCAAGCTCCACCCATTTTTCGTGATAAAAGTCCGACGAGATATGGATGAATTTTTCAGCCTGCTCCTGAATCGCTTTCACCACGTCCGGGTGGCTATGGCCGGTGGAGCACACGGCAATGCCGGCGGCAAAGTCGAGGTAGCGGTTGCCGTCCACGTCCCAAACCTGGGTTCCTTTGCCGTGCGACATGACGAAGGGATAATCACGAGGATAGGAAGGTGAAATGGTAGCGGCATCGCGCTTGAGAAGTTCCTGAGCCTTAGGGCCGGGTACGTTAAGTTTGTTGACCGTCATTCTGTCTCCTGACAAGGTGACAAGATGACAGGGTGACAAGGTGATCTTTCGGTAAAGCTCATCCTGTCATCCCTTCATCTTGTCAATTATTCCGGGTGAGTTTCAACCGCCAGCGCCAGCGCGCCGAGCAAGCCCACATCGTCGGCCAGCATCGCCAGAACAATGTTGCACTCTTTGTAGTAAATGTCGCTCATGGCCCGTTCGCAAACGGCCTTCCAGGCGGGTTCCACCAGCAGGTTGCCCACGTTGCTGGCCACGCCGCCGCCCAAAATGACGATGGACGGGTTGAAGACGTGCAAGTAATCGGCGATGGCCCGCCCGACATAAGTGCCAGCCTCGGTAAGCAGGCTAATGGCAAATGCGTCGCCGCTGAGAGCCGCTTCGCCGATGTGTTGGGCCGTCACCGTTTCGACATCGCCGTCCACATAATCCAGAAGCCGGGTCTTCACTTCGCCATTTCGCAAACGAGTGCGGGCGGTCAGGGCAATGGCCGGCCCGGCGGCCAGCGCTTCCAGGTGTCCCCGTTGACCACAGCCACATACCGGGCCGTCGGGAGCCACGACCACGTGGCCGAGTTCTGTCGCCAGGCCGTTGACGCCCGTGATCAGCCGCCCGCCCGAAATCACCCCGCCGCCGATGCCGGTGCTGATGGTGAGATACAAAATATCGTTGTAGCCCCGGCCCGCGCCAAACTTCCACTCAGCCATCGCCGCCAGGTTGGCGTCGTTGCCAATTTCCGTCGGGAGGTGAAAGTGGGATTCGATTTCCTGACGGAGCGGAAAATCCACCCAGCCGGGCAGGTTGGGGGCGCGCAAAACAAGGCCGGTGTGCGGGTTGAGCGGGCCGGGCGCGCCGATGCTGATGGCTTTCACGACCACGCCATTGGCTTGATCGGCCTCGCCCGGCAGCACTTCGGTGATGGTGGCGACGACGCGATCCAGCAAAGTCTCGTCTGAGTCCGGCGCATGGGTGGGCCGTTTGGCGCGAGCCAACAGAACGCCACTCGGCGTATAACGCGCCGCGCGGATATTCGTGCCGCCCAGATCAACAGCAATGTAAGTGTTCATGTGAATGAAAAAGTCGGAGGCGTCTGTTATAATTCGCGCCGCCGACTCATTTCACATCTGCCGTCAACGTCAAGTTGCCGTCGGCAATGGCAATGCTCTTCAAGCGCACGTCCGACGGCAGTTTGTCGGCCAGCGCCAGCAGGTTGTCGTTGATGGTGGACGTGAGCGACGACAGCAGATCGCTCGGCACCGGAACCGGGCCGAAGTCGGCTTTTTCAATCGTGGCCGCCATCTGGCCGTCAACGAGGGTGACGTTTACGACAATGAGCGCATTGGCCGTGAAACTGCTGGTGGTCACGGTGGCATACAACTTGATCTTGCCGTCGCGAAGATAAACTTGCGGGTTCGACAGCGCCGAGTCGGGCTGGGCGGCGAGCTTCTCGGCAATGAATGACGTCAGCTCGCTCTCGGTGATGGACACCGTCACTTCGCCGGTAGAGGCCTTGAGCGACTCAAATTTATCGGTCAGGGATTGCGCCGATTCGGTGGAAACGGCCACGGTGGGATATTCCGGGGTGGGGCCGCCAACGGCCAGCGGGCCGCCGCAGGCCAGGGCCGCACTTAAGATCACGATCAGCACTACTGAAATTACTAATCTCTTGTTTTTCATTGAGCACAACATCCTTTGAGTGAAAATTATAACATGCCCACTTTGCCGCTCCCGGCCCTGGTGGAGAGTCTGCTCTTTGTCGCCGACGGCCCAACGCAGATTTCTCAACTGGCCGCCGCACTTGAAGTTCAACCGCGCCAGATCGAGGACGCCCTGGCCGAACTTGAATCCTCCTATGCCTCGCGCGGCCTCAGCCTGCAACGCGCAAAGGATCGGGTGCAGTTGACGACCGCCCCGACGGTGGCGGCTGAAGTCGAGCGCTTTCTCGGTTTGGAGTCGGCGCAACATTTGAGCAAGCCTTCTTTGGAGACGCTCGCCATCGTGGCTTATCAGCAGCCTGTCACCCGCCCGCAACTCGAATCGATTCGCGGCGTGAATTGCGACGGCGTCATCAAGTCTCTGCTGAGCAAGGGGCTGATTGAAGAAGTGGGCCGCACCGAGGGGCCGGGCCGCCCGATTCTTTACGGCACGACCTCGACCTTCCTGCAACATTTTGGACTGTCGTCGCTCAACCAACTGCCGCCGCTGAACGTGGATACGACGCTCGAACCCGCCCCCGCCGACTCCGGGGAAGCCGTCCCCGTGTCTGAAGCCGAGCCTTCACCCCAGCCAGTTGTCAACTTAACCGCGACGGGCGATGACGGGCAAGTGCTATAATCTTCGCCAGAGGTGCGATATGACAGAGATTGAACTAAAAGTCAACAAGTTAGCCAAACAGGTTCGCCAGACTCAGAAAGAAGTTCAGAAACTCCGTTGGCTATTCTCGCCTAATCGTTTTATCAAATCAGATCAGATTAAACCGGGCACATTCACTTCAGAGCGGGCACGAATTAGAGCCGCTATGGTTGCGGCTGGCCTAGTGCGCGAGCCAACCCAATTAGAATTGCAGGCTGCTGAACGCTGGGAAAAATGGTCAAAGAAAGAGCAACAAAGAATACGCGCCGCATTGCGCGCAATTAAGCTGGACAAGCCCGTTTCTGAAATCATTATCGAGAATCGTCGCTGACCAATGGCTGAGTATTTCTTTGATGCCAGCGTCCTCGTTAAATATTATTTTGCGGAGCCTGGCAGATGCATGCCGCAAATCTCACTCAGCAATACCCGCTCAAGGCTTATGATGCTATACAACTCGCCATCGGGCTGGCTGTGAACAAGGTGTGCCAATCTCAGGCAGTCCAGCTAGCTTTTGTTTCATCTGACCGGCAACTGCTTGCCGCCGCCCGCGCTGAAGGGCTTGTTGTAGAAGACCCTCACGATCATCTTTAATTTCCACATGCCAACTGAACGCCTGCAAAAAATTCTCGCCGCCGCCGGCTTCGGCTCGCGCCGCGCCTGCGAAGACATCATCGCCGCCGGGCGGGTGCGCGTCAACGGTAAACGGGCCGTGGTCGGCGACAAGGCCGACCTGACCGTAGACAAAGTCACACTCGACGGCGACCCGGTTGCCGCCGAAACGCTCACCTACATTGTCGTCAACAAACCGCGCGGGGCCGTTTCCTCGCTCCGCGCTCAGGGCGACCGCGACACCGTGCGCGACCTGGTTCCGGTTCCGGGGCGGTTGTATCCGGTGGGCCGCCTCGACGCGATGAGCGAAGGCCTGGTTCTGCTCACCAACGACGGCGACCTGACCAACCGCCTCACTCACCCGCGCTACGGCCACGAAAAAGAATACCGGGTGCTTGTCATCGGCCGTCTCGATCAACAGGCCCTGCAAGTCTGGCGGCGCGGCGTGGTCATCCAGGACGAGGAAGGCAACTCGGAACGCACCGGCCCGGCCAAAGTGGACGTTGACTCAGCCGAAGGCGACGGAACCTGGTTGCGGGTGATCATGCGCGAGGGCAAGAAGCATCAAATCCGGCGCGTGGGCGAGACGTTGGGCCTGCGCGTGGCCCGCATCGTTCGCATTCGCCTCGGCACGTTGCGCCTCGGCACACTCCGGCCCGGCCAGTGGCGGCACCTCACCGCCTCCGAAGTCCGCCTGCTCTTTACCGCCACCGGCGCAAAACGCCAGCTTCGCTAATCTCTAATCCTCTAATCTCCAACCCCCAACTCCCAACTCCCTCATGCCCGCCTCTATCATCGCCCTCGACGGCCCGGCCTCATCCGGCAAATCCACAGTCGGCTCACTGCTGGCCGGGCGTCTCAACTACCTCTTCTTCGACAGCGGCGTGATGTACCGGGCGGTGACTCTGGCTGCCCTTGAGCGCCATATTTCGATCTCCGACGAAGCCGTCGTAAACAGTTTGGCCGCCTCGCTCAAGATTGACGTTCTGCCACCCCTGTTCAACGATGGCCGCCAGTGCACGGTGTTGGCCGATGGTGACGACGTCACCTGGCCCATCCGCGCCTCCGAAGTGGACGCCAATGTGTCGCAGGTGTCGGCCTACCCGAAGGTGCGGGAAATTCTCACCGCCGAGATGCGGTCAATCGCCAAACGAGGCCGGGTGGTCATGGTCGGTCGCGACATTGGCACAGTCGTCCTGTCTGACGCTGATCTCAAAATCTACCTCGACGCTTCGCCGGAAGAGCGCGCCCGCCGCCGCCACGCCGAGAATGAAGCGCGCGGCGTCGAAAAGCCATACGATGAAATTCTGGCCGCCATCCGTGAGCGTGACCGATTTGACTCCAGCCGTGAACATGCGCCCCTCAAAGCCGCGCCCGACGCCAACATTGTGGACACGACGGGGTTGAGCGTGGGGCAGGTTGTCTCTGCACTGCTGGCTCTTGTGAAGTCCGTCAACCGTCAACCGTCAAACGACAAAGTATGACGTTTGTCGTTTGTTATTTGTCGTTTGTTGTTCATGCCTTTCTCCCAGCCTGCCTCCGTCCGCCTCTTTCGCGCCCTGGCCCGGCCACTGGCCCAGGCGATTTACCGCCTGGGTTGCCGCCTCACCCTGACCGGTTTCGAAAACGTGCCGCCGCCCGGCGCTTACATCATTGCCATGAATCATCTGGCGAGTTACGATCCGCCGTTGTTGATGGCCTTCTGGCCTCACCCGCCCGAGGCGCTGGGCGCGGCCAACATGATGGAGACTTTCTTCGCCGGCCACATCATGCGCGCCTACGGCTCGATCCCGGTGCATCGTGGTGAGTATGATCGAGCGGTGCTGGAAAAGGCGCTCGACGTTCTCAGGTCGGGCCGCCCGTTTGTGATTGCGCCCGAGGGCGGGCGCACCCGCCAGGCCGGGATGCGCGAGGCCAAACCCGGCATTGCTTATCTGGCGCTCAAAGCGGATGTTCCTATCGTGCCGGTTGGCATCACCGGCACTGAAAATTTGATCCCAAATTGGAAAGCATTTCGCCGCCCGGCCCTGAGCATGATCATCGGCCAGCCGTTTCGTCTGCCAGCCGGGCCGCTGACGCGGGAGAATCGCCACCAGCGCCTGGCTGAATACACTACGCTGATCATGCGCCGCATCGCCGAATTGTTGCCGCCGGAATATCGCGGTGTTTACAAGTGACTCGCGACGTCCTTCGCAGGCTAGCCCGCCTGGCCTCCAGCAGCTTGCTTCGCCTGGCTGTTCGCGGCCTGGAAAATGTGCCGCACGAGGGCGGCCTCCTGCTGGCGATGAATCACCTCGGCGACGCCGACCCGATCCTGGTCATCGGCTTTGCGCCGCGCGAGGTGGAAGTGATCGGCAAGGCCGAAATTCTGCGCTGGCCGATCTTCGGCTCCCTCGCTCGTGACTACGGCATGATTCCGGTGCGGCGCGGCCAGCCCGACCGCGAGACGTTGAACATGGCCCTCGACGTTCTCAAGTCGGGCAAAGCTCTGCTAATCGCGCCGGAAGGGCGCGAGAGTCGGTCACACACGTTAGAGACGGCTAAGGGCGGGGCCGCATTTCTGGCGCTTCACAGCCGCGTTCCCATCGTTCCCATCGCCATCACCGGCACTGAAAATAGAAAAGTTTATTCAGCGTGGATGCGGCTGAAGCGGCCCTGTGTTACACTAACCTTCGGCCAGCCTTTCACCCTGCCGCCAAACATTCGTCGCCAGGACGCCGCCGATCTGATCATGCGTCGCATCTCCGAGTTGCTGCCGCCGGAGTATCGGGGGGTGTATGGAAGTCAGAGTGTGGAGTTAGAGCAATGACCGAGAACGTCGCAATCCAAAATCAAAAATCTAAAATCAAAAATCGAGAATATGTCCACGCGAAACACGAGCCGGTGCGTCGCGTTCTGCGCTGGCTGATCACCAACATCGGCTTTCGCTGGCTGGCGAAGCTTGACCGGATCGAAGGGCTGGAGAACTTGCCGCCGGCCGGCCCGGCCATTCTCATGATCAACCACATCGCTTTCATTGACCCGATTGTGGTGCTGGGCAACCTGCCACGCAACATTGTGCCGATGGCGAAAATCGAAGTCTACAATTACCCGGTCTGGGGCATCTTCCCGCGTTTGTGGGCAGTGATCCCGGTGCGGCGCGGCGAGGCCGACCGCGAAGCCTTGATGCAGGCTCTGACAGTATTGAAGGCGGGCGAGATCATTTTGGTGGCTCCGCAAGGCACGCGCCAGCCCGCCCTCAGCCAGGCCAAAGAAGGCATTGCCTACCTTGCCCACAAGTCCGGCGCGCCGATCATTCCGGTGGCGATTGAGGGCACGAAAGGGTTTCCGACGATCAGCAAGAAGCGTTGGTCTGAACCCGGCGGCGTCGTGACTCTGGGGAAGCCTTTCCGCTTCAAACCGATCACGGGTCGCCTGCCCCGCGAAGCGTTGCGCCAGATGACCGACGAGGCCATGTATCGCCTGGCCGCCATGTTGCCTGATCACCGGCGCGGGATTTATAGCGATCTGTCGAAGGCTACAAGTGAGTACATCGAGTGACGGCCACTAACCAATTACCAATAACTAATTACAAATACTCCGGCCTCATTCAGAAAGTCGAACCCGCCTCCCTCGCCGCCGACCTCGGCCTGCGCCCCGGCGACGAAGTACTGGCCGTCAACGGCCACCCCGTCGAAGACGTGATTGACGTGCAGTTCTACGCCGCCGAAGACCAAGTCGAAATCGTCTACCGGCGGGATGATACGCAATACGCAATACGCAACACGCGAAAAATAGAACAGCCACTTGGAATTGAATTCACCCACCCCACCTTCGACATAGACATCCGCCGGTGCAACAACCTGTGCCCGTTCTGCTTCGTCCTGCAAACCGCGCCGCGCATGAGGCGCACCCTTTACATCAAAGACGACGACTACCGCTACTCGTTTCTCTACGGCCACTTCGTCACCCTCACCAACCTGAGTGAGCACGACTGGGCGCGACTCGAAGAGCAACGCCTCTCGCCGCTGTACGTCTCGGTACACGCCACCAACCTGGAAGTTCGCCGAGCCTGCCTGGCCAACAAAACCGCGCCCGACGTGATGGCACAACTGCGCTGGCTGGGTGAGCGTGGCATCGTCTGTCACACCCAGCTCGTGGTCACGCCCGGCCTCAACGACGGCTCGATCCTCGAGCAGTCGCTTCGTGAGTTAGGCAAACTTTATCCAACGGTTCAATCTGTCAGCGTAGCGCCGGTCGGCCTCACCAAACATCACAAGTACGGCCACCGACCGAACACTGTTGCTGAGTGTAACGATGTGCTGGACGCTGTTGAAAAATGGCAGGCGCGCTTTCTCAAAAAGTTTGGCGCGCATTTCGTTCACGCCACCGACGAGTGGTATCTGGTCACTGGCCGCCCACTGCCGCCAATTAAAAATCTCGACGGGCTGGCGCTCGAAGAGAACGGGCTGGGGCAGGTGAGGGGGTTTTTGAATGCGTGGCGGCGGGAGAAAAGAGAGTTGAAATCCCAAATCCCAAATCCCAAAATCCAAAATGGGATGAGGGCGACGCTGGTAAGCGGCGCATTGTTTGCGCCGGTGCTGACGAAGTCGGCCAGGGAGTTCGACCAAATTGCGGGAACGACGTTGGCGGTGTCCCCGGTGATCAATGACCGGCTGGGCGAGACGATCACCGTAGCCGGGCTGTTGATGGGCAAGGATGTCATCAACCAACTCAGCGATCGCGATCTCGGCGAGTTTGTCGTCCTGCCGCGAGTCATGTTCGATCATCCGCAGGGCATCAGCCTCGATGACGTGTCGCCGCTCGACATCGCCCGCGCCCTGAACCGGCCCGTCTTTCTGGCCGACTTGATGGGCGACGTGATTGACGCTTTCACCGGCCACAACACGCTGGTCTTCAAGCCCGGCGATTCGATTCCGCTTGAGGTGATGCGTAACGGCGGCTGGGCGGTCGAAAAATATTTATGAAGTTCTCGAAGCGAGTCAAACCGCGAACGATTGGCCCGTTCGCCGTTCTGGCTGTCACCTTGTTGATCGGCGCCGGCATTTTCTGCGTCACCCTGGGCCTGCTCTGGGTCACGCGCTCGGCGCGGGCGAACACGCCCGTCCTCACCGCATCAATTTCCACTTACACGGCGGCCCCACCCACGGCCACCGTCACGCCGCTCTCGGTGGGCGACGTTCTCACCGTCGTCCCGGTCAGCGTGACTCCGATCCTGACCGACCCGCGCCCGCCGACCAACACCCCGACCCCGGTTCTGCGCCCGACCGGTTACTACGCCGCGCCCGCCAACCCGACCCCGATCCCGACTCCCGTTTTGCCTGAAGCCGCGCCATTTCCCGAGGCGTGCGACGGGCCGGGGCGGATGAATATTTTGGTGATCGGCATGGATGGCCGTTCGGCCAATTACGACCGGGCCGCGCGGGCTGATGCCCTGGCCGTCGTCGGCGTAAACTTTGGCGACCGCACGGCGCAAATTCTTTCGATCCCGCGCGACCTGTGGGTGCAGATTCCCGAATACAACGGCAACGCCTTGCACGAGAATCGAATCAACACCGCCTACGCCCTCGGCCAGCAATACAGTTACCCTGGCGGCGGCCCGGCCTTTCAGGCGTTGGCCCTCTCGCAAAACTTTGGCCTGCGGATTGATCGCACGGTGGTTTTGAACTTTTCGACGTTCGAGCAGGCCGTGGATGCGATTGGCGGGGTTGATATTGAAGTGTCGCGAGCGATCCGTGACGAGAAATACCCCGACGATTTCGGGGGAACTTTGGTTCTGGAGATTCCCGCCGGGCTGGTTCACATGGATGGCCGCACGGCGTTGATGTACGCCCGCACCCGCCACCAGGATAGCGACTTTGGCCGGATGCGCCGCCAGCAACAGGCGCTGATGGCGATCCGCGATAAACTGCTGACGCCGGAGACGATTGTGGCCCTGCCGGCGCTGGCGCAGCTGGTGTACAACTCGGTGCGGACGGATTTGACGCTGGACGAGGTGGGCTTGCTGGGTTGTGCCGGGCCGCAGATTCCGGGCGAGTCGATCACGCGGTTGGTGATGGATTTGTCAATGGTCGAAGCCTTCACCACCGACTCCGGCGCGCAGGTGTTGAGGCCGAAGATGGATGTGATCCTGCCTCTGCTGGAGGCGTTTAGCACGGGGCAGTAATGCAGTGAACAGTTAGCAGTGGACAGTGAATAGTCGTTACTATTCACTGTCCACTGTTCACTAACCACGATTGAGGTGAGTGACAGCTATGAAACTCCTCATCCTCGGCGGCACGGTCTTTCTAGGCCGTCACACCGCCGAAGCGGCGCTGGCGCGCGGGCACGAAGTGACGCTGTTCAATCGCGGCCAGCATAGCCCTGAGTTGTTCCCTGATGTTGAAAAGTTGCGCGGGGATCGCAACGGCGACTTGTCAGCCTTGCGTGGGCGCAAATGGGATGCCGTCGTGGACACCTGTGGCTACGTGCCGCGCACCGTTCGTGCGTCGGCGGAACTGTTGGCCCAGGCGGTCGAGCGTTACGTCTTCATCTCCAGCATCTCGGTTTACCGCGAGTTGGATAAAGCGCCAGGGCTGGACGAAGACTCGCCGGTAGGCAAGCTGGAAGATGAGACAGTTGAAGAGATCACCGGCGAAACTTATGGGCCGCTCAAGGCGCTGTGCGAACAGGCGGCTGAAGCGGCCTTGCCGGGCCGGGCACTCAACATTCGCCCTGGCCTGATCGTGGGGCCGCACGACCCAAGCGACCGCTTCACCTACTGGCCGGTTCGCATTGCACGTGGCGGCGATGTGCTGGCCCCCGACGGCCCAGACTGGCACACACAAGTGATTGACGCGCGCGATTTGGCGGAGTGGACGATCCGCATGGTTGAAGCCAAAATGACGGGTGTATTCAACGCCACCGGGCCGGACTACCCGTTGACGTTTGGTAAGGTGCTGGACGAGTGCAAAGCGGTAAGCGGCAGTGACGCGCGATTTGTGTGGGTGGGTGGCAAGTTTTTACTGGAGGCCGGTGTTCAGCCCTGGAGCGAACTACCGCTGTGGCTGGGCGGCGGCGACATGACGGTGAGCGTGAGCAAGGCCATCGCCGCCGGCCTGGCATTCCGCCCGCTGGCCGACACCATTCGCGACACGCTGGCCTGGGAGGCGGCGAGGCCCTCAGACCGCGCGCCGCGGGCGGGAATGAAGAGGGAGAGGGAGGAAGAGGTGTTGAGGAAGTGGGAGAAGGGAGTTCGGAAATGACTCATGAGCCAGTAGATATCACTGAATATATCTCCGTAAGGGTGCGCACTTATTTTTCAAAGCAACATATTCAGTCAGCCCAACTATTTGCGAGATTGGCCGCCGAAATTGAGCAATCTTATGATGGCCAGGCCTTTCAAAAGTTGTATGTAGAACATAGAGCGTATGTAACTGGCTCTATCTTTGCAGCAGTCTCATTTCTTGAAGCTACCATCAATGAATTGTTCTCAGATACGCTCGACGACCAAACTAATGGCATAAAGCTCGTAAAGGAAATGGATCCTGATACATCAACACTCTTGGCTAACATGTGGCAATTCTCCGAGCAGTTTAATACCTTGGATAAATTCCAAATAGTCCTGCTCTTGGCAAGAAAGACACACTTTGATAAAGGGATGCGTTTATACCAAGATGTCAAAGATCTTATTGGGTTGCGTAATGCATTGATTCACTATAAGCCTGAGTGGGTTTGGGCTGAGCCAGGTCGCTTGACACCAGAGCAAAATCCGCCAGCACATAAAATGGAGAAGAAACTAAAAGCAAAGAAATTCCAACACAATCCTTTGGCGGCTAAAAAAGCCCCGTACTTTCCAGATAAGTGTTTATCATATGGATGTGCAAAGTGGGCGGTAGCCTCAAGCTTTAGGTTTGCTGACGAATTCTTCAAAAGAATGGAATTGTCTTCAAGACTCGATGATATCCGATCTGAAATAATAGTTAAGCCTTGATAATCGTTCCAACCCCTCCCTCTCCTAACAACGCCTTCTTCACCACCCCCGCCTCCACGCCCGAAAAAATGCAAATGCTCAGCCCTGGCATCGCTTGCGCCTGGGCCAGCATCTCCAGCACTTTGCTCTCCATGCCGCCGGTCACGTCGGCGGCGTGTGAGCCGCGCAGGGCGGGGCGCAGGCTCTCGATGTTTTGCGGCGTGATGAGCGGGATCACTTCGCCGTCGGGCCAGCTTGTCAGCACGCCGCGCTCGATTCCGGCCAGCAAGATTTCCGAAGGGGCAGGGCGCAGGCGTGTCGCCAGAAAGCGAAACTCGTCTTCGGTGGAGATGATGGTGCCGCCGCGAGCTTCGTCCACCGCCACGTCGCCGTAAACCACTGGAACAAGGCCGCCATCCAAAGCACGTTGGATCGGGGCGGCCGCCATTTCGACGATAGCTCCATCACGGCAAACGACCGAGGCTGAGGGTTGAGCGTTGATGGCCGGGATGCCCGCCGCGCGCAGAGCATCCAGCACGTGCCGGTTGAGCTTGGCGGCCACGTGGGCCACGTTGGCGAAGGCGCGCCACTGCTCAGGCGTTCGCACGCCCTGCCGTGTGCCGTGCTTTTTGGCCTCAGCGTGGCCGAACGAGCCGGAGCCGTGGCCGATGACGAGTCGCAAGTCGGGGCGGGTTGCGAGGGCGGTTGCGATCTCGTCGGCCAGCCGGGCCAGCACCTTGGGTAGCACGGTTTGTTCGCGGCTTTTGTCGGTGATGAGCGAGCCGCCGAGTTTGAGGAAGTAAAGCTGGTTCAACATTTTTTCACCGCGAAGGCGCGAAGGGCGCGAAGAAAAACTTTTCTTTATTCTTCTTTGTGTTCTTTGCGTCTTTGCGGTTCATTCTACTTGAGTCGTAATGACTCGCCTGGCTCCGGCAGAAAGCAAGGCGTCGCGTACTCGCGCTTCAGCAGTCTCGGAGACGAGCGCAATCATGTTGCCGCCGCGCCCGCCGCCGGAGAGTTTTGCGCCTAACGCGCCCCCGCGCATGGCGGCCTCTACGAGCGAATCAAGTTCGGGGCAGGAGACGCCCATCTCACGCAAGAGGGCGTGGTTGTCCATCATCAGCGAGCCAAGTCCATCCGGCTGGCCGCTTTCGATGAGCGTTCGCGCCTGGCGGGCAATCTCGCCGCAACGGTCGAAGAGCGATTCGTATTTGGCCGGGTCGGCCTGCCAGGCGGCGCGCACGTCGCCCACCGCGATCCTGGTTGGGCTGTGGATGCCGGTGTCGGCGATGGCGAGGCGGAAGGGAACGGGGACGTTGAAGGTTTCGATGGGCTGACTACGTACAAAGTACACCGGCTTACCAAACGCAATCACCGTGTTGTCAATGCCAGACGGCGTGCCGTGATGAAGCTTCTCGACTTCGTAGACGAGCGACGAAATTGTGGCCGCGTCGAGGTCGCGCTTGTAGAAGGCGGCCAGGGCGCGGGCGATGGCGGTGGATACCGCCGCGCCACTGCCGAGGCCTCCGGCGATGGGGATGGTGGATTGGATGATCAAAGTCGCCCCGGCGGTGGCGGTTTCACCGAAGACAGTCAGGGTCTTGCGAATGATCGCGGCGATTGGATCGTCGTCGGGCAGTTCGCTGAGTCGGGCCGTCCGATTTTGATCGCGAGCTTCAATGACAAAGTCGCCGCCGCTTTCGGTGATGGTCGCTTGCGCCGAAACCTGGGTGACGGGCGCGGCGATGGCCGGGCGGCCATAGACGACGGCGTGCTCGCCGAAGAGGATGATTTTGCCGGGCGCGGTGGCGGTGATCATTGCCCGAGATACAGCACCCCAACCGCGAACAAGCCCCACAGCACGAACGTCAGCATCAGCGGGCGGTCTTTGAAGACCAGTTCGTCAGGCGCGCCGCCTTCGTGCCGGACGTGGATGAGGTAGAGATAGCGAAAGATGCCATACAGCACAAACGGAATGGTGAGCATCATGGCGTGGTTCCGGGGCAGGTTCTCGGCTGAGAAGGTGTAGAACGAGTAGGCCACGATAGTGCTGGTAGAGACGGCGCTGATCAGTTGATCAATAAATTCAAGGTTGTAGTTAGCCAGCACGGCGCGGTGCTCGTTGGCTTGCGCTTCGAGCAGGGTGATCTCGCGGCGGCGCTTGCCCAGCACCATGAACAGCGCCAGCAGAGACATGCAAATGTAGAGCCAGGGCGAGAAGCGCACCACGTCCACCAAGATAACGCCCGCGCCGACGCGGATGACGAAGCCGGCGGCCACCAACAGCACGTCGAGGATGACGATGTTCTTGAGCCAGAAGGTGTAAAGAAGATTGATGACGAGGTAGAGAAGCACCAGCCCGCCAAATTCAATGTTGAGGCCGAATGAGCCGCCGAGGGCAAAGGCTAAAAAAACAGCGGCGGCGATGATAGCGGTCCTTTTGGAGAGCGTGCCGGCTGCCAGCGGGCGGTGCTTCTTCCTGGGATGCAGCCGGTCTTTTTCGATGTCGCCCAGGTCGTTGATGATGTACACTGCGCTGGCGATCAAACAGAGCAGGCCGAAGGCAATCAGCGCGCGAGTGAAATAAAACGGGTTGAAGAGTTTGACATCAAACACCAACGCCGCAAACACTACGGCGTTCTTGGCCCACTGGCGCGGACGCATGGTTTTCAGCAAAGGCGGAAGAGTCATGCGGCGTATTATAATCGCCCCGTGGCTAATAAAAAAACCAGGCTGGATGCATTGTTGGTTGAGCGCGGTTTGGTGGACTCGCGGGAAAAAGGCCGCCGCTTGATCATGGCCGGTGAGGTGACGGTGAACGGCCAGTTGGCCGACAAGCCTGGTTCCCTGGTGGCAACCGACTCTGTAGTGGAAATCAAGACTCCGCCCCGATTCGTGAGTCGCGGGGGCGAGAAGCTGGCGGCGGCGCTGGAGTCGTTTGGGTTGAGGGTGAGTGGCTGGGTTTGCGCCGACGTGGGGGCGTCCACCGGCGGCTTCACCGATTGCCTTTTGCAAAACGGGGCGGCCAGAGTTTATGCCATTGACGTTGGCGCAGGCATCCTCGACTGGCGCTTGCGCAACGACCCGCGCGTGATCGTCATGGAAGAGACGAACGCCCGCTACGTGGAGCAATTGCCTGAGCCGATCCGGCTGGTGACGATTGATGCGTCGTTCATCTCGCTGAAAATTTTATTGCCGGTCGCGCAAAAATGGCTTGGGCCTGAGGGTGAAATTGTGGCGCTGATCAAACCGCAGTTTGAGGCGGGTCGAAGTCGTGTAGGCAAAGGCGGCGTGGTGCGCGATCCTGAAGTTCATCGCGAAGTGTTACTAGCCACATTGATATTTGCCGAGTCACTCGGGCTGAACACTGCGGGCCTGATTCGTTCGCCACTGCTCGGTCCGGCGGGCAACGTGGAGTTTCTGGCGCGGTGGGTGCAGGGAGAAAAGAACAAGGCGGTTGAAGAATGGGTGGCCGGCGTGATCAGGTAAGGGCCAAGCACTCGGAGCAGAGATTTTGGCGAACTGCGAGCGCCTTTTCCGAGTGCTTCGCCCCTACAGTGTCGTATGTTTACAACGCCCTCATCGTAATTTGGTTTGGGCTGTGGCTCACTGTTCGTGATGGCTGGTGGTGGCTGACCGTCATCAACCGCTTCGTTCCCCATCTCTTCGCGCCGATTCTTGTCATTCTGCCGTTGGCCTTGTTCAGCCGCCGACACCGGGCCATTGCCGCCTCACTGATTCCACCGTTGGTGTTTGGCGCGCTGTACTGGCCTTATTTCGGCCCACACCTGGCCCAGCCTGATCAAACCCCTTCTTTGCGAGTGATGACTTACAACGTGCTCTTTAGCAACACGGATTATGAGGCTGTTGCGACCGTGATTTTGACCCATCGGCCTGACCTGGTTGCTTTGCAGGAAATCCAGCCGGAGATGATGGGCGCGTTGGTCGAGCGGTTGGGTGAAACCTATCCGTATTCATTGATGGGCGGCGAGCATCCTTATGGAACTACAGCCGTCTTCAGCCGCTATCCTTTGCTTGACTCGTATGTGCTTGACCTGAAGGCGGATCGCCCGGCGGCGGCGGTAAAAGTTAGCGTGGCCGGCGAAGAAGTCACGTTCATCGCGGCGCACTTGCTGGCCTACGGTTTGAGGTGGGGGTCCCTGGCCGAGATGCCAGACATCATCAACTTGAGGGTGTTTGAGCAGGAGCGTCAGGCGCAGTTGTTAGTTGAAGAGGTGGAGCGGCTGGACGGCACAGTGATCCTGGCTTGCGAGATTCGAGATCAGGGCGGGTCGGATCATTCGCCAGTGCTGACGGCATTTACGTGGCACGTTCAAAAATGACAATCTGCCAGGGCCTCGAGAATTTTTGTTGAACCGGCTTGAGGCCGGACTCGGCGGCCACGCTCAAAATTGCTTCGGGTGAATGCACGAAGAAGCGAAAGTTGGAGCGGGTAAGCCATAGGCCGACGTTGCCCAGTTTTTCAAAGAGGCGCATGTACCACGCGTCGCACGGGAAGGTGAGGGCCAGCAGGCGGTTGGCGTGTTGCGAAGCGGTAGTCACCAGGCGGGGCATGTCGGGGTAGCAACAGACGACCCGGTGCAGGATTACCACGTCGGCGGCGGGAACGGAGTCGGCCTCACGGGCAAAGTCGGCCAGCCGGTGTTCCACCCGATCCTGCAACCCCAATTTTTCAGCCACCGACTGGGCGGCGGAGATGTAAGCTGATGAAATGTCCACGTTGGTGGCGCGCTCTGCGCCGCGCTTGAGCAGTTCGGCGTGCAGGCCGCCGATGCCGCCGCCCACTTCGAGCAAGGTGGCCCCGGCCACTCCCCGCGCGCCGACGGCGTCCACCACCACCCGGGCGTGTTTGTCAATTCCTTTCTTCCAATATTCCTTGACCTCGTTGCGGGCGTTCTGCTCGTCGAAGATGGTGTTCAAGCCTCTGGTATGTGCGCAGCAATCCATGTCCTTCTCCTTCAATCGCCAATCAAACTAAAGATGCGGGCGAGCCAGACCCGGCCTGATCGAATTATAAACGAAACCCTTTTATGATATTGTTTCTTCAGTCCGGGTTCGCTGGCGCGCAAGATACCAACCGGCGAGAATGATAAACAGCAAGCCGCCGCCCAGCGCCAGCCATTGCAACCCCTGTTCAAGTTGTCGAAGTTGCGCGCCGAAATAGAATCCGGCCAGCACCAGACCGCCCGTCCAAATGGTTTCGGCGACGAGAAGAACGCCGAGCCAGCGCCGCCACGGCACACGCGCCAGCCCGGCAGCAATGAGCATGGGCACCATGAAGCCCAGGGTGAGTTTAGCGGTAAACAAGATTCGGCTGACGTGAGTGTGCATGTCGCGCTCCCAACGCTTCACCTGTTCGGGCCGGATGCCCAGCCAGCGCCCGTGATGAATGACCCACTCCGTTTTGCCCAAATAGCCCAGCAAGTACCACATCAGGTCGGCCATTGCATTGCCGGTGGCGGCGAAGACGAAGACCAATAGAGGGTTAAGGTAGCCCGCCGAGGCGGCCACGGCGGCGACCAACGTTGCAATCGGCCCTTCGATGGCGACAAGCACCAGCAACAACACATACGCCCAGTTTGTGAGCGGGTGGGAATTGAGCAACGATAAAGAATCTGGCATGGCTTTTGGTTTGACAAAGGGGGAATGCGAAAGTTTCGTGATTGTTCAAGGGAG
Organism: Chloroflexota bacterium; assembly: GCA_016197225.1. Classification (NCBI taxonomy): domain Bacteria; kingdom Bacillati; phylum Chloroflexota; species Chloroflexota bacterium. The sequence continues at coordinate 33,883 of JACPWC010000009.1, read as the reverse complement.
CGATTTGATTCTGTTCGTCCACCATTTTACTTTAGAAAAAATTGGTCTCCCGACTTTAACGGGAAATGGGACACGGACGCTTGGCGCGCAGATTTTGTTTTTTATCAGCGAAAATCAGCGCGCAAAGCGTCCGTGTCCTAAAACTTTTTTCTGGTTGACGAGCCAGAACCTTTCATGAAGCTCTAATCATTCTCACGGCGTTTTCAATCTCGGATCGAGCGCATCGCGCAAGCTGTCGCCGATGAAGTTGAAGGCCAGCGAGCAAAGCAGGATGGGCGTGTCAGGCACGAGCGGCAACCAGGGCCGGTCGAACATGAACTGCTGAGTCCCGGCCAGCATGCTGCCCCAGGTGGGGATCGGGTCTTGAATGCCAAAGCCCAGGAACGACAAGGCGGCTTCCCCGACGATGAAGCCGGCCATGTTCAAGGAGGTAATTGATCACGGCTCTCTCCACTTTTCAACAGTGGCTTGCGCCAGACGCTCGGTTGCATCAACCAGAGTCAGGCCGGTTGGAATGTCCTTGCTGACGATGTTCAGGTCGGTGCAGGCCAGCAGAATAGTATCCACGCCCGACGCTTCGACTTCTGATAGCAAGCCGCGCCAGGCCTGCTGAAGCCTCTCCAGCGCCAGCGACGATTTGATGCCCCCGATCAGCGTATCCATTTGAACCTGCCAGCTTTCGTTCGTCACCGGCCTCAGCCCGGCGCGCTCAAGGCCGTTCTGATAAACGTTGGCGTTGGCGGTGGGCCGGGTGGCGAACAAGGCTACCTTCCGGGCCGACGGCGGCACGGCGCGAAGCGCCAGGTCAACCATATTGAGAAGCGGCGCGCGGAGGCTGGCGGCCAGTTCGTCAAAATAAATATGCGCCGTGTTGCAGGGCATGGCAATGAATTCAACCCCGGTGGACTCCAGCTTGAGCAACCCGGCGATGATGGCTCGTTTGAGGGCGTTGTGATCAATGGGCCGATCCACGTAGAACGGAGTCGGCAGGGAGTAGATCATCATGGGCGGGAAGTCGTCGTCGTGCTTTGCCCCGTACTGGGTCTGACACTGGGTGATGACGCTATCCACAAATGGGGCCGTGGAACGCGGCCCCATGCCGGCCAGAATGCCGATGAGTTTTTGAGTCATGCCTACACTCCGCTAAAGAAAGTTCCCCGGACAGGGCGCCAGGCCGGCAACTCCCCGAAGATGCTTCGCAGACCTTCGGGAAGTTGCGCCGGGTTGTTTTGGCTGCGGCTGGGTGTGGCCGTTGTCGGCAAATTCGATGTTCTGAATCTGATCGCAGGTGATGAAGGAGGTGGCCCCAGACTCGCGGTCGCGATCAATCTTGAAGCGGGGTGTGTAATGTCCCGCCTGTAGCTCGCGTCAGGCGCAAGGCGTGATGAACTGGAAGGCGAGACATTCTTCTCCTGCCCGTCGTCAGATGCGAGCCTGAGGTTGTAGTAGCTCTGGTCTTGTTTTAGCCAGGCCTGCCCGCTGGGGGTGCCACGCAAGCGTCAGCGGGCGAGGCGCAACAGGCTACTGAAGAATTGGCGCGTTCGTGGTGCGGTCAATAAAACCAGGCCCGGGCCACTCTTCTTCAGAACTCATGTTACTTGGGATTAGCTGTGAACCGTCCGACTCCATCTCAAACGTCGGCAAGCTACTTTCGTAGCGAGAATTGGCGGCGCTGTTGATGTTGGCGGTATTGCCGGTGGTGTTGTTCAGGCTAAACATCTGGCTTTGAAGCAGGCCGACCACAAACACGCCCACCACTACCAACGTTCCCACGCGGGCAAAAGCATGGGCAAAGCTAAAGAACAGTTTGCGCTGAAACTCTCGCCGGGCCGCCGCCAGCACCCGGCTCGACATGTCGGCCAGCGAACGGCGGGTGTGCCAGCGCGCCCGCCAGGCCCGGTAGAGCGCCCGGTGCACCCAGTTGAACTCGGCGGCATAGTTGCGGCATTTCGGGCAAGCGTCCATGTGCGCCCGGAGCGCGGCCCGGCCTTCGGCGTTCAGCCCGCCATCGGTGGCAGTCTGCAAAAGATGGTGAGCCTGATCGTGAGACAACTCAGTCATCTTACTCCGCCTCCTGCAACTCAAAATCAATGCTCCGCTTCAACATCATCCGTAATCTCTCGCGAGCTGTATACAACCGCGAATGAACCGTTCCCTCATTGATGCCCAACAACTGGGCAATCTCGGCAATTGAAAAATCGTTGTAATACCTCAGGACGATGGGCAGGCGGTGCTTCTCGTCCAGCCTGTTGACGGCTTGCAGAACGGCCGCGTCGGCTTCGTTCTTGATGGCGGTTTCTTCCGGGTGGGCCGCCGTCTCACCCTTGAGGCGGAAGATGGCGTGAAGCGCCTGGATCAACCGCTCGCGGCTTCCGCGCTTGCGCAGTCGCGCCCGGCACACGTTCAACGTAATGGCGTAAAGCCAGGTGGTGAACGCCGACTCGCCACGATAACTGTCGAGGGCGTTGATGGCCGCCACCAGCGAGTCCTGAGAGGCCTCGTCGGCTTCCGCCGGGTCGTCTAAAACGGAAAGGGCAAGCCGGTACACCGCCTGTTGATGGGCGCGCACAAACATCTCGACCGCAAGCGCATCGCCGGCCTGATAATCCTGCAACAGTTGAAGTGTATCCAATTGAGCCACTCTACTCTATTAGATGTCGCTTGTCTGGAAAATCTTCACCCGCTTTTGCCCGAAACCCCCGCCGTTTTTGGCGAGAGCGGCTTCAGGTGTCCTCAACTCGGGCCGGGAGGCGGACGGTGAAGGTAGACCCGGCCCCCAGCGCGCTCTCTACCACAATTTCTCCGCCCATCATTTTGCAGAAGCGCTGGCTGATGGCCAGGCCCAGGCCGGTGCCCCCGTAGCGGCGGGTGGTGGAAGTGTCGGCCTGGGTGAAAGGCTGAAAGAGCCGGCCTAACTGTTCCGGCGTGATCCCAATGCCGGAATCGGCGATGATGAAGGTGAACCAGTCGTCGCGCCGCTCAATCGAAAAATCAACCGCGGCTCCGGCGGCGAATTTGGCGGCGTTGGTGAGGATGTTGATCAGCGACTGCCGCACTTTGGTGATGTCGGCAAACATCAGGCCGAGATCGTCGGGCTGGCGTACGCTTAGAACCACGTTGCTCTTTTGGGCCAACGGCTCAACCGTGGCCACTACGTCTTCGATCAGGTGCGCCACTTCAAATTCTTCCAGATACAAATCCATCCGCCCGGCTTCGATCTTGGAGATGTCGAGGACGTCGTTGATCAGACCCAGCAAATGTTTGCCGGAGTTGCGAATCTTTTGCAGGTCGGCAATGAGTTGCTCGGCCTCCATCTCTGGCGCTTCCTCGGCGAGCATTTCGCTGTAGCCGATGATGGCGTTGAGGGGCGTGCGAAGCTCGTGGCTCATGTTGGCCAAAAACGCCGACTTGGCCCGGTTGGCGTCCTCGGCGGCTTCTTTGGCTTTGAGCAGTTCGGCCTGGGCGCGCTGGCGTTCGACAAGTGCGGCCTGCGTTTGCTCCAGCAGGCGGGCGTTGGCAATGGCGCTGGCAATTTGCCCGGCAATGGTTTCGGCCAGCGTTACTTCATCAGGCGTGAACTTGCGGTTGGGGTCGGTGGTAACAATGCCGGCGGTGCCCATCACCAGGCCGCCGGTGACAAGCGGCACGACCATGAGCGAGTGGATGTTGAGGGTTCGCATGGTGTCGTGGATCGGAGCCGTCTTCGGGTTGTGTTGGGCGTCGGCCACCACAAAGGTTTTGCCGGTGTTGATGGCCTGCTCGGCAGAGGGATTGCCGACGACGGGAATGTTGACGCCGACTGTGCTGGGGAAGTCGGGCGTTGCCGAGTGAGAGGCGATCACCATCAGTTGAGTTTGATGATCGTCGAGCAGGGCGATGCCGCAGTTGGTGGCTTTGAAGAGTTCGACCATTTCGCGGGCGGTGGTTTGCAAACGCGATTCGACGTCAAAGACTGAAGTGATTTGGGCCACGATGCGGTTGAGGGCGGCCAGTTCTTTGCTGCGTTTGAGGATCTCGCGCTCGCTCAATTTGTGAGCGGTGATGTCGTGCAGGACGACCAGGCGGCCCATGTGACTGCCGCGACCGGCGACCAGGGAGATACGCATTTCGTAGGTGCGTTGCGCCTCGCCGCTTCCTAGCGTAATCTCGCTCTGGCCTTCCATGACGTCCCGATAATTTTCCATCAGATCAGAACGGCTGGTAAGGATGTTTGCCGCTTGCCGGCCAATGACGTCTCCGGTCGGGCGGTTGAGGAGGTGTTGGGCCGCCGGGTTCAAGTCCACCACCCGGTTCCGCGCGTCCAGCACAAACACGGCATCGGCCATGCTCTGGAGGACAGCCTCGCGAGCGATAGGCACGATGTCCAACATGCGGTAGCGAAAGATGGCGAAGGCAAAAGCCACACCGCTGAGGGTGAAGGCGATGGGAGTGAGATCGAGAAAGGGGACCGGCCCCAGCTTGAAAACGTACATGACGCTGGCCACCCAGGGCACGAACGCGCCACTGATGAGAAGGACGGCCCGCTGCCGGTAAACCTGCGGCGAGCGAATGATGTCCACGATGAACAGCGTGGTGCCGACGAGGACGAGGGCGTAGTTGTAAGCGACCACGCTCCAAAACCAGAGGCCGTTGTCGAGGTCAACAGACGGGACGAAAGGGCGGGCCAGGTCAACGCCTTTGAAACTCCACATGAGATGGTGAGCATCGTTCGTCCAAATGATGATCCAGGTGAGAACGGGGTGGATGAAAAGCAGGGCCAGATTGCGGCGGCTGAGCCAGGTTTCGCGGTCGGTGTAGTGGATGGCGAACGCCAACCAGCCTACAGGAACCGTGACCACGCCGAAGTAGAGGGCCTTGATCAAAAGTAGCTGAGTCGGAATGTCGGGTGTGATCAGCAAGAGGCCGTTGAAACCGGCCCAGACCAGAATGGCGGCCATGAAGAAGGCGAAGGGTTTGGCGGCGCTTGCCGCCCGTCGCCGCCAGGCAACGACAATGAGGCCGGCGGCGACAAGGGCCGACACAAATGAGGGAATGGCGTAGGGGTTGTACTGCCAGTTCACAGCTTCAGATTGTAAGCCAATTTGGGAGATGATGCTATTTGCTTGAATCGTGGCGGGGGCGCAAAGCTTAGACCCCAGCCTGACCCTCTCAACGAAAAGACGCCGGTGAAGAGGGATCGCTTTGTTCAATAAACCTTATCGGGAATAACATAGCGCGGCTTCAAGCCGCAACCAAAAGGTTTTAGGACGCAGATTCACGCAGATGAACGCAGATTTTGTTTTTATCAGCGAAAATCAGCGCGCAGAGCGTCTGCGTCCCAAAACTTTTTTTCACGTTAAATCTGGTAGAGCCTTTTTTCTTTGTGGAACGCGGTTGCCCGAAGGGGCCCGCGAGGACGCGGGCTATGAGCTTATTTCCGATAAGGTCTAATTTATAATGTGGCCCGGAGGAACTTTCAGATGACATCATACGGTTGCCAGTCCAACGTCGGCGAAATCAAAGGCGTCCTGCTCAAGCGCCCGCAGGAGGCTTATATCAGTCAGGCGAGTGTCTCGGCCCAGTGGCGCGAACTGAATTATTTTGGCGAGCCAGACTTTCACGTGGCCGCCGCCCAGCACGAGCAGTTGGTGACATTGTTGAGCCGGGTCGGGGCCGAGATCACGTATCTGCCAACAAACGACGGCGTCACCTTAGATTCGGTGTACGTTCACGATCCGGTCATCGTCTCCAACCGGGGCGCAGTCTTGTGCAACATGGGCAAGGTTGCGCGTCGAAACGAGCCGGAGGCGGCGGGCAAATTCTTTGAGCAGATCGGCGTGCCGATTTTGGGCCGCGTCACCGGCGAGGGTTTGCTGGAGGGCGGCGATGTCATCTGGGTTGACGAGCGGACGGTGGCGGTGGGCGAGGGCTACCGCACCAACGCCGAAGGCATTCGGCAACTGCGGACTCTGCTGGGCGATCTGGTGGATGAGGTGATTGCCGTGCCACTGCCGCACTGGACAGGGCCGGCTGATTGTTTGCATTTGATGTCGAACATCAGCCCGATTGATCACGATTTGGCCGTCGTGTATTCCCGGCTCCTTCCGGTTCCGTTTCGCCAATGGCTGATCAAGCGTGGCGTTAAATTGGTGGAAGTGCCGGATGAAGAATACGACTCGATGGCCTGCAACGTGCTGGCCGTCGCCCCGCGCAAGGCGATCATGATCGCCGGCAACCCGATTACCCGGGCGCGGCTGGAGGCCGAGGGAGTTGAAGTGTGGACTTACGACGGAAGCGACATTTCCATCAAAGGCGCGGGCGGGCCGACATGCTTGACGAGGCCGTTTTGGCGGGGCTAGAGCAAATTCCTGATGCGGTTTCTGTAGAGCGATTTGCCAAATCGCCCTACATTTTTGAATTCCAAGACAGGCGCTAAAGTTATCGCTTCGCCGGAAAGGCGAAATTCGATAATTTGTAGAGGGAAGGCCGGATGGGCGCTGTGGCGTGGAAGGGGCGCGCCCCGGTTAGCGGCAGGACTTTGATTTCGAGCGGGTCTTCCACCTCGTTCTGGTAAACCGTCTCCGGGATCGGCAAAAAAGTGTTCCTCAGCGGCTTCCAGAACTGAATGGAGGCCAGCGGCAAGTTGCACCGGATGATGTTGGAAGGTCTGAGGTGAGTCGGCGGCGGTGATTTGACTCGTTCCAGCTTTGAGAACAGGGAACGTTTGACGTACTCAACCTGAAGATAGTCCACCAGAGCCAGGTAGAAGTCGTAAGCGTGCTTCTTGTAACCTCTGGCTAGAACGATCCTGGCCCCTTCAGGAAATTCTTTTGGATCCACCGTAAATTCCCACTCAATTGTATCTTCCTGCCGCGCGGTCTGCGAGCGTTGAACCTTGAAGCTCCGGCTGAACGTTTCGCTCAGGCGGCCCTGGGCTTTGGCGGCCACCTCGCCGGCAATTTTCCCCAGCGCCTCCGAGCCAAGCCCCAGCGAGAGCGCCGACGTAAACTCGGCCAGCGCTTCTTCTTCGAGCAAAGACTGCCGGAGGGCTTCCGTGAGGTTGACGGTGGTGTGTTCAACCTTGATGGTTCGCGTCTTCTTCTGCTCCAGACCTTTGACCGACGTGTAAGCGTCAACGATCTCGCCCATCTTCACCGGCTCGCTCAACTGGCGCTCACGAATCACAAAATGGCATCGAACAGCATAGTGCGACTCGTTGGAAGCCCCAATGCGTTTCCAGCCGCTTTCTTTTTTAAGCGCCTGGTTGGACGGGATGGTGATGTAAGCCGTGTCGTTCATTTAAAGTTTATTATCGTTGCTTTTGATCAGGTGGCGAATGGGAATTATGTTTGTGATGAAGAGCGGGCGCAATTAGAAAACTGTGAGAGCGCAAATATTTTCTCTGCGCGTCTCGCAGGGTTCACTCTCATCCAATGCTCATGCCGGCTGTTGCTCCGGCGCGCCTGTGGCCTTATTTTGTCGTCACCTTCGTCTTGTCGCCGTCGCGCACGTATTTATACGCTACGCCTCGGACGATTACTTCCAGAACGAAGCGGTCTTTATTCGGGTTGAAACTGCCCCCACCCGTCATCGTCCAGCCGCGCGAGAAGGCGCAGTTGCTGAACGTGAATTTGTAATTGTTCCCGTCCGGTTCAAACGACATCGTGCCGTCGCCGAAGGGGCAGCCGACGTTTGTTTGAGTCGCACCGTCCCAGTAATAGTATTCCGGCAGGTAGTTGATCTCACTCTCGGCGGACTCGAATGCTTCGAGCGGTGAGGCGAAGGCGGCGGCGCTCACCGGGGCAAACGCCACATAGTCGTCGGCCACCACTCCCTCGCACTCGGTTTTACGTTGAGCCGGAACTTTACCCTTCACCAGAAACGCAGTGACGAGATCATCCGGGCAGGCATTACCCCGACCGAAGATCACGTGCGGGCCGCCTTGTTGGGTGATGAGGTAACCGTTCGCCAAATGTTGATGGACGCTGATCCCGTTGCCCACCGGGGTGGCCGGGTCGGCGGTAGCCCCCAGCACCAGGGTGGGGATGCCGTCGGCGATCAAGGGCGCAGGCCGCGTCTCATTCTGAGTGGCATCCGGCCAGTAAGTGCAGGGCAAGTCGCCGTAGAAGATTGAGGCGAGTCGAGGGATGTTGAAGTCAATAGCGTCGCCGGCGCGGACGTATTTTTCAGCGCGTTGATCGGGCGAGCCGGTGAAGTAAGAATAATCCTGACACTCCACACCGTAGTACATGCCGTCCGAAAAAGTTGGATCGGGAACGGCGTCGAGCGTTTGCGGGTCGAGGCCGAGCGAGAGGTAGAGCAAACGCGCAAGAGGGACGATATCGCCGCGCGTGGTGGCGGCCAGGGCGCGCTGGAACAACATGCGGTCGCCTTCGCTATAAAGCTGACCGGCGGCAGTGGTTTCCAAATCACCGAAACTGAAGGTGCGTTTGGCGTAGCCGCCGTTGGGCAGGGGGAAGCGGAACGTGCGGGGTGAGCGTTTGAGACGCTTGGCCAATTGGTCGTAGGCGGCCAACGCATCCCCGCCAGAGTCGGCGGCGCAGGCCGGATCGTCATTACAGGCCTGCTGAGTCAGCACCAGCACATCGTTGAAAGCCTGCGCTTGCTGAGTGAGGAATTCGACGCCGGTCAGAGTGAGATCAACCGTGCCATCCAGCATCAACCCGGCCAGATGCTCGGGGTGGGCGGCGGCGTAGGTTTGCGCGTATTGCGTGCCATAGCTCTCGCCGTATAGCCAGAATTTCTGGTCACCCAATAATTGGCGGAACGTTTCCAAATCTTCCACGGCTTGCGCCGTGCCGAGATAGGGCAGGGTGCTCGGCGTGCCCATTTCGCTTACGCAGTCATTGGCAAGAGTCTGCGCAGCAGCTTTGAGGGCGGCCTCCTGTTGAGGCGTCTCGGCCCGGCTGTCGGTTTGGTAAAACGCAGCGGCGGCATCCGGGCAGGTCAGCTCGCCCGAGGCCGCAACGCCCCGCTGATCGAAGAAGACGATGTCGAAACGTTTGGGGATGCTGGGATCGAAGGCGGCAGTGTAGGAGTCGGCGGCGGACAGACCCGAAGTGCCCGGCCCGCCGGTGGCCGTGACGAACATGCCTTTGCGCTTGCCGGTGGCAGGCAGGACGGCAAAGACCACATCTGTCGTGCGCGGGTCAGCAGGATTGAAATGATCGAGCGGCACGGTGAGGGTGACACAGGTGAAATCGCTATTCGGGCAAGGTTGCCCGCCGAGCCGCGCCAGGATTTGGGCGGTGGTTTCGCGTTGAGAGCCTGCTTCAATTGGAGTTTGGACAGGCGCGGCGGCGAGTGTTGTGACGAGGAGAATCAGGCTGAGGGTGAAGTGGACGGGTTTTGAGTGACGCATGGCGACCTCCCGCCGCTGATTATAGTGGAGAAGAGTAAAAGATCTCCGTGTTCTCTGTGCGCTCTGTGGTAAGACGGGCTTTACCCCACTTAATCCCAAAGAACTAGGAATGCAGACCTACAAATATTTCAGTTCTTTTGCCATTTGCGTTAACTCATCTCGAAACTCCGGCGCGGCAATGGCAATAAGCGCCTCGGCCCGCCCGGCGATGGTTTTGCCGTAGAGGTCGGCCACGCCGTGCTCGGTGACGACGTAATGAACGTGGTTGCGTGAGGTGGTGACGCCTGCCCCTTGTTTGAGCATGGCGACAATCTTGCTCAGGCCGGAGCCGTCCTTCTTGGTCAACTTGGCGGGCAGGGCGATGATGGGGATGCCGCCTTTGGAACGCGACGCGCCGTAAATAAAATCCACCTGGCCGCCCACGCCGCTGTAGAAACGCGGGCCGATGCTGTCGGCGCATACCTGGCCGGTCAGGTCTACCTCGATAGCCGAGTTGATGGCAACCATGTTGGCGTTCTGGGCGATGATGAACGGGTCGTTGACGTAGTCGCTGGGGTGCAGTTCGACGATGGGGTTGTCGTTGACGAAGTCGTACAGCCCTTGCGTGCCCAGCAGAAACCCGGCCACCATCTTGCCGGGGTGCAGAGTCTTTTTCTCGCCGTTGATCACGCCCCGGTTTACCAGATCAATCACCCCGTCCGAAAACAGTTCGGTGTGGATGCCAAGGTCTTTGCGATCCACCAGCCGCTTGAGCACAGCATCGGGGATAGCGCCGATGCCGGTTTGCAGAGTTGCGCCGTCGGGGATCAGGCTGGCGGCGTAATCGGCGATGCGCTCGGTGACTTCGTCGCTGGAGGCCATGTGCACTTCGGGCAGGGCGTAGTCTACCGGCACGATGACGTTGAGCTTGGAGATGTGGATGAACGAGTCACCGAGCGTGCGCGGCATGCGCGGGTTGATCTCGGCGATGACGAGTTTGGCCGATTGCGCCGCCGGTTTGGTGACGCCGACTTCGACGCCGAAGGAGCAGAAGCCGTGATCGTCGGGCGGTGAGACCTGGATCAAGGCCACGTCCAGCGGGAGGCGGCCAGACCGGAAGAGGTCGGGGATTTCGGAGAGGAAGCAGGGGGAGAAGTCGGCCCGGCCATCGTTCACGGCGGCGCGCACATTCTCGCTGATGAAGAGGGTGTTGACGCGCAGGTGGCCGTCCATCTCTGGGGCAACATAGTCCGCCGAGCCGATAGTGAGCACTTGCGCGATTTCGACGTTCGTTAACTGCGGGGCGCGGGCGGTGAGGGCCTCCAGCACTTTTTGCGGAACCGAGCAGTTGCCAGTGAGAAAGATGCGCATGTTCGAGTGGATGCGCAGGACGGCCTGCTCGGCGGTCTGGAGTCGATCTTTGTAGAGATTCTGCCAGTTCATCGGGCCGCTTCTCCAGCCAGAGTGGGCGCGATGACTTTTCCGGCATGGGTGACGACCCCACGAGCGAGCGCCGTGTTTTGGGAGATGGCGGCATCAACCCCCTTGCCGGCGATCAATTGCAGGAAGGGCCACATGGCGTTGCCCAGGGCGTGGGTGGCCGTTCGGCCTAGCACGCCCGGCATGTTGGGCACGCAGTAATGAATCATGTTTTCGGTGATGAAGGTGGACGCGCGGTGATTGGTAGGGCGGCTGGTTTCCACACACCCGCCCTGATCAATGGCAACGTCAATAATAATCGAACGTGGCTTCATCTCGCGCACCATCTCGCGCGAAACGATGACCGGCGCGCGCGAGCCTGGCACCAGCACCGCGCCCACCAGCACGTCGGCGAAGCGCACAGCCTTGCGAACGTTGAAGGCGTGCGAAACCATAGTGACGATGTGGCTGTCCAGCTCGGAGAGCCGTTCCAGCTTGGCAAGATCGTGATCTAAAACGTAAACAGCGGCTCCCAGCCCGGAGAAGGCGCGGGCGGCGTTGGTGCCCACCACGCCTGCGCCCAAAATAACAACCTGCGCCGGGGGCACGCCGGGCACGCCGCCCAGCAGAATGCCTTTGCCGCCGCGATCGTTGCGTAACAGGGCGGCAGCAATGTTAGCCGCCATGCGCCCGGCAATCTGGCTCATAGGCATGAGCACTGGCAGAGTGCCGTCCTCGGCCTGAATGGTTTCGTAGGCCAGGGCCGTAATCTTCTGGCGGAGCAGGGTTTCGATGTTGTCCGCCGAGGCCGAGGCCAGATGCCAGAAAGCCATCACCGTTTGCCCGGCTCTAAGCCAGACCAGTTCTTCGGCAGTGGGCCGGGCCACCTTCACCACCAGGTCGGCCCGGCCATAAGCTTCTTCGCCGGAATACACAATCTGCGCGCCGGCGCGGGCGAAGTCGTCGTCGCTGAACCCGGCCCCCAGCCCTGCGCCTTTCTCAATATAAAAATGATGCCCGTCGGCGGCCAATAATTCGACTCCGGCGGGCGTGAGGCCGACTCGATTCTCGTCGGGCCGGCGTTCTCGCGGGACACCAATATTCATGGTGAATAGCTCCTGGCTGCGTGGCTTGCAAAAGGCGTGACACGCAAAACGTAAACGCGCCGCGTTTGCGTTTTGCGTGCCGGATTATAAATCAAGCGGAATTGGAAGCTGGCCTGAAGTTTCAGGCAGGCGCGACGGGAACCGCGTTGCTTTTGCCGTTCACAAACTGGCTGAATTTTGTTTTCGCCAACCGCTTCACCAAATCGGCGCGGGCTTCACACCACACGTCGCGCACGACGCACTCTTCGCCCAGCAGGCAAGCCTCAGTATCCGAAGTGCATTCGTTAAGCGCCATTGGCCCGTCAATCGCCTCCACCACTTCCAGCAAGCTAATCTCGTCGGCAGGACGGGCCAGCGCCACGCCACCCCGCGCCCCGCGCGTGGTGTGTAACAGCCCGGCCACCGAAAGCTGGGAGACAATCTTTGCCAGAAAAGTCAAAGGGATGCGTTGCTCTTCTGAAATCTGGCTGGTTGACGCCCGCTGACCCGACTTCAGCCGGGCCAGATGAACCATTGCTCGCACTGCATAATCGGCCTGTCGTGTTATCTGCATAACATCCTCCGTAAATCTGCCCAACGTGGTAGGGCAACTCTTGATTAACTCTACGGTAGTTGGACACATCCGAAAAGTGACTAATATCACTCCGAATTCTGACAGGTGTCCATTACTCAGGGGAATCCGCCGTGTTTAAGAAGGGGACGGCCTCCCAAAACGCCTCAAAAACAGAGGCGGCCACACTCCACCACCTTTTCAGCCCGTTTTCATAACTTCTTCACACCTCTCCACTATTGTCAGGGCCAGGAAAACATGGTCACAGACGTGACTGAAATACGAAATGGAGACTATATGAACAAAAAACTGATCGTCATCACCGGAATTGCCGTGCTGGCTCTGGCGCTCGCCTCATTTGTACTGGCCGGCCCTGCTTACGCCCAAGGCGCAACCCCGCCCACGCCAGGCTACGGCCCTGGCTCTGGTAGCGGCATGATGGGCGGCTACGGTCAACACGGGCGCATGATGTACCAAAGCACGGGTAACGGCCTCATGCATGATGCCATGCTCGACGAACTGGCGAAAGCCCTCGACCTGTCTCGTGAAGAGTTGGACGCCCGCATCGCCACCGGCGAAACCCCGGCCCAGATCGCGCTGGCGCAAGGCCTCAGCCGCGAAGATTTCGTCAAGATCATGGCCGATGCTCGCGCGGTGGCGCTGGCTCAGGCTGTGGCCGACGGCGCTCTCACCCAGGCCCAAGCCGATTGGATGGCGAGCCGCATGAGCCGGATGGCCGGACGCGGTTTCGGCGGCAACTGCCCGATGGCACCGGCGCAAACCAATCCGTAAAGAAGCGCGCGGATGAGTTTTCAAGTGTTGTGGAGCGAGTTGGCAACTCGCTCTGCGACTTATTAACCTGATGGAGGCTAAAATGAGTAAAGGACTTCAATGGATAATCGGGATCAGCGTAGTGCTGATCGTGCTCGCTTTTGTCTTTTCGACTGTGTACCCGTTCTTCGCGCCGCAATCGGCATGGAACGGCTACGGCATGATGGGGCCGGGGCACATGTTTGGAGGTAGAGGCATGATGGGCGGGTTTGGAATGCCGTTCTTTGGCTTCGGCATGTTGGTTGTGCCTTTGTTGTTCGTCGGCCTGGTGGCGCTGGGCGTAGTGTGGCTGGTGAAAAGCGTGGCCGCCTCCAACGCGCCTCAGCCGCCGGGGGTGACAACGGGTTGTGCTCACTGCGGCAAGCCGCTTCAACCGGGCTGGAAGGCCTGCCCGTATTGCGGCGAGAAAGTCTGATCAACTTACCACAGAGACACAGAGAGCGCGGGGAAAACAAAAACAACCTTTGCGTTCTTTGTGTCTTTGCGGTAAAACAGAGGCAATGCCGCACACAATTCTTGTCGTAGACGACGAACCCCAACTGGTCAAAGTCCTGCGCGGCTATCTGGAACAGGCCGGCTTTCGCGTGGTCACGGCGGGTGACGGCCCGATGGCCCTGACTCAATACAAACACGAGAAGCCCGATTTGGTCTTGCTCGATCTTAACTTGCCGGGCATGGACGGCATCGAAGTCGCCCGCCGCCTGCGCGCCGCCGACAACGTGCCGATCATCATGGTCACAGCGCGGGTGGATGAAACCGACCGATTGATCGGCCTTGAGTTAGGCGCAGATGACTACGTGACCAAGCCCTTCAGCGCCCGCGAAGTGGTGGCCCGCGTTCGCGCCGTTCTGCGCCGGGCCGAGGCCGCGCCGGTTTCGCCGGACATCGTCCGCGCCGCCGACATCACCGTTGACCTCACCCGCCACACCGTCACTCGCGGCGGCCAGGCCATCAACCTCACGCCCACCGAATTTGGCCTGTTGGCGGTCATGGCCCGTGAGCCGGGCCGCGCCTTCACCCGCCTGCAACTGCTCGAAGCGGCGCAAGGTGACGCCTTTGAAGGCTACGAACGCACGCTCGACGCGCACATCAAAAACCTGCGCGCCAAACTCGAACGCGACCCAAAGAAACCCGACTACATCCAAACCGTCTTCGGCATCGGCTACAAATTTCGAGATTAGAGATCGAAAGCCACCTCCGACCTCCAATCTCTAATCTCCAATTCTCTAATCTCCACTATGAGTCTCTTCCCCAAGCTCCTTCTCTCCTTCATGGCCGTCGTTCTGGTAGGCGTAGCCGTCGTGTCGTTTCTGGCCAACCAGGTTGCGGCGCGTGAAGTGCGCGGCTTCATGTTTCAGGGCGGCATGACGACCGAGTCTGGCATGGCTCAGGAACTAGCCGGTTACTATCGCGGACGTGGATCGTGGGAGGGCGCGCAAACCTTGATCAGCGCCGATCACATGATGGGCGGCATGATGTCGCAACGGCTGATCATCGCCGACGCGCAGGGTCAAATCGTGGCCGACTCTGACGGGCGCTTCACCGGCCAACGCTTGAGCAACGATGAGCTTGCCTCAGGTCTCCCAATCGAAGTGGACGGCGCTCAGGTGGGAACGTTGCTGGCGGCAGGAAGCGGGCCGGGAATGATGATGGGCGGATTCGGATCGCCGGGGCAGGCCTCAGAAGATGAACTTTTATTCCGGGTCAACCGAGCCATCTTTTTGGCCGCCGCCGTGGCGGGCGGCCTGGCTTTGGTCATTGGCGGACTGCTGGCTTATGGCCTCGTCCGCCCGATCCGCCAACTCACCTCGGCCACCGGCGCTGTGGCGCGCGGCGACCTTTCGCATCGAGTCCCGGTTTCATCAAACGACGAGATCGGCGAACTGGCAACCTCATTCAACGCCATGTCTGCCGATCTCGAAAAGGCCGAAGGCCTGCGCCGGAGTATGATGGCCGACATCGCCCACGAACTTCGCAACCCCATCGCCGTCTTGCAAGCCAACCTTGAAGCAGTGATTGACGGCGTCCTGCCGCCGAGCGCCGAAAACCTGCAACCGCTGCTGGATCAATCACAACTGTTGGCCCGCCTGGTGGACGATTTGCGGACGCTGGCCCTGGCCGAGGCCGGGCAACTCAGCCTCAACCGCGCCCTGACCGATCCGGCTGAGGTCGTTCGTTCGGTCGTCGCTCAGTTCACCCGGCAGGCCGAAGCCAAGACTCTGTCGCTTCAAACAAACATCGCGCCAAACCTGCCTCAACTTGCCCTCGACTCTCAACGCATCGCTCAAGTGCTGGGCAACTTGTTGAGCAACGCCATTCGCCACACGCCAGAAGATGGGCGGATCGAGTGCCGGGTGACGAGTGAGGCTAGACAAGTAACGTTCGCCGTTTCAGACACAGGTTCGGGCATTTCTGCCGAAGCCTTGCCGCACATCTTCGAGCGCTTCTATCGCGCCGACAGCTCGCGCTCGCGCGCCGGCGGCGGCACCGGCCTGGGTCTCTCAATTGCCAAACAGTTGGTGGAATTGCACGGCGGAAAAATCTGGGCCGAGAGCGACGGCGCGCCGGGCAAAGGAACGAGAGTGTCGTTTGCGCTTCCGCTGAACTGACCCTCTACAACTCAAACGCGCCCAACACCAAAAACAGCAACTGCTTCAGCCCGTTCGCCAACATCGCCGGTTCAACGTATTCATCCGGGCGGTGGGCGTTGCCGCCCCGGCTCAGGCCGATGCACACCGCCGGCAGTCCCAGGCTGAGCGGAACGTTGGTGTCGGTGCTTCCCTTTTCAAACGTCGGCTCGGTTTCAACGGCTCGAAGCGCCTTCACGGCCAGTTGCACCAGCGGATGCGAGCGCGGAATAGCGCCGGCCGGACGTTGGCTGGTGATGACCGTCTCTAAAATAAGACCGGGAGCGTTCGCGGCCTGAATCAATTTTTCAACCTGGCTCACCAGCCCGGCCAACATTTTAGGATCTTCCGATCGCAGATCAAGCTCAAGCGAAGCCTGGCGGGCGATGGTGTTGACCGAAGTGCCGCCGCTGATCTGTCCGATGTTGAGCGTGGTCTTGGGTTGGGCCGGCAGCGGAAGATCAGCCAGGCGCGAGGCCAGGCGCACCAGGCCATGCACGGCGCTGGGCCGGCCAAAGTGCGTGTACGAGTGGCCGCCTTCGGCTCTGGCCGTGATTCGAAACCGGTGGACGCCAATCGCTTCGTGATAAATATGGCCGAAGGCCATGCCTTCGATGATGATCGTGGCGGCGACGCTTGGCCCAAAGCGTTCCATCACCCGCCGCATGCCGCGCAAATCGCCCAGCCCCTCTTCGCCCACGTTGGCCGCCAGCCACACATCGGCGGGCGTTTCGACCGCCGCCGCGTTCAATGTTTCGATCAGCCCAAACAGCCCGGCCACGCCCAGCGAGTTGTCGCCCAGGCCCGGCCCGACGATTCGATCCGATTGACGTTGAATCGTGAGATCGGTGTCGGCTGGAAAGACGGTGTCGGTGTGAGCGGTGACGAGGACGGGGTGGCGGCCTCCCCGTCCTGGGCGGCGGGCAAACACATTCCCCAGGTCGTCCACTTCAACATCGCTCAACCCCAGTGCTTTGAATTCGCAAGCGACATACTCAGCGCGTCTGGCTTCGGCAAAAGTGGGCGCCGGAATCTGTTGAATGGCGATGGCGCGGTCGAGAGTCTGCCCCGCGTTAACGGCGGCGAAGGCGCGTTGGAGGGCAGAGTCGGCAAAGTGGCTCATAGCTTGCGAACCGACTCGCGGAGATAGTTGAGTCGCGCTTCGGGCAGGTTGGGGTGGGCGTCGAGGCCGCTGAGCGCGCCTGTGCCTTCAAGGGTGATGGAAGCCGACACGGCCCCGCGCAAGGCGGCTTCCACCGGGTCGCCGGTGTCGGCCAGGCCGACGACGAAGCCGCCACAAAATGCGTCGCCTGCGCCTGTCACATCGCGAATAGTGATTGGGTAAGCCGGGACGTGCCACTTGCTGTTCGTTTCGGGGTGATAGACAAACGCGCCATTTGCGCCGCGCTTGACGACGACGATGCGACAGCCCATCGCGCCGAACTCGGCGGCGGCTTCCCAGTAGTCAATGGCGTCACTGCGATAATAGGCCTGCACTTCCATCTCGCTGGGCAAAAATGCGTCGAGGCCGCGCACCACACCGGCGATTTCATTCCTTTGGCCGGGTTGCATGTAGCGGATTGAAGGATCACAGGTGACGGTTTTGATTCCGGCGGCGCGCATGGCTTCGGGCATGGTGCGGTGCGTGAGGTAGTCACACGGAGCGATGTGCAGGCCGCGCGCCTCGTTGAAGATGGATGGCACGTCGGCGGGACGGGCGGCCAGCACTCCAAACTTCTGTCGTTCTTCCTGGCCCTCGGTTGAGGAGGCGTAGTCTTTAAGTTCAGCCGGCAGTGGCTGGCCGATGCGGGCGAAATGCCCGGCAGGGTCAGTGTCCAGGCGCTCTTCGAGACTCAGGTAGGCATAAAAGGTGCGCGTGTCGTGCCAGCCAGGCACGACTTTGACGGCGCGCGTGTCAAAGCCGCGCTTCTCAAACAGCTTGATCCATTCAATCGGGTAATTCTCGCCGATGCGAGCGATGAGGCCGACCGATTTTCGCCACAGCGCCGCGCCGACGGCGGCGTAAACCGCGTTGCCGCCGATCTCGCGCAGGCGGGCTTCACCGGCAGAGGTGATGAAATAATCTTCGCGCAATCCTCCAACAACAGCGAACTCGGGTGCGGCTTTGACCATGACGGAAGATTTTACCGGAAGGCGGGAGAATCAACAATGAGGCGAGACGATTTGTTGTGATGATTGCCAGGCGCTCTGGCGGCTGATGAAATTTGCTGATGTTGATCGGGTAAGTCGTGAAATGAATAATTCGCCCAAGCACAATCGAACTAAAGTCCACCCTTGCGAGGCGGGGGAGACTTGGTATAATCGTTTTACCTTAAAGGCAGTCACGAAACATTAACAGCGTGTTTCGGTCTGCCTCTTCTTTTCGGAAACGATGGCTCTATGAACAACCCGAAAATATTGCTCGTCGAAAGCGGCAAGGTGAGCGCGCCCTCATTTGCGCCCGCACTTGAGAAACGCGGCTATGCGGTGATGGTTGCCCACACGGCCTCCGACGCGATCGCAAAAGTCAATGGCACAATTCCAGATGTGATTGTGGTGGACGCGGCCTCGCTCAAGATGAGCGGGGCGCGAATGTGCCGCGACTTGCGCAAGGCGCTGGAGTATGCGCGTATTCTGCTGGTGATTGACAAGAAGGTGGCCTTCGACGACAACAGCGGCGCCGACCTGACCTTGCAACATCCGTTCACGCCGCGCAAGCTGTTGAATGGCGTCAATCGTTTACTGCCGGCGGGCGAGGGCATCACTTTGCAAACCGGGCCAATCAAGCTTAATCTGGCGCAACGCAAGGTGAAGTGCGGTTCGCGCGAAGAGCGCCTGACGCCCAAAGAAGCCAAACTGCTGGAAGTGTTGATGAGGCATTCCGGCGAAGTGGTGTCGCGAAAGACGTTGATCAAACAAGTGTGGGAAACCGATTACACCGGCGACACGCGAACGCTTGACGTTCACGTCAGCTGGCTGAGATCGATCATTGAAGCCAACCCGCTCAAACCGCGCTATTTGAAAACGCTGCGCGGCCAGGGCTACCGGCTGGATGTGGGGCCGGCAGAAGAGAAATAGAGTCTTTGCGTGGAGTTGGAGATTGAAAGGGTCATCGGCGGCGCTGGTGGCCCTTTTTGATTCACTCGTCGGCTGGCTCGTCGCCGCCGATGACGACGAACTGGCGACGCGGCGGGCCTGACGTAGGCGGCGGGGCGTTCCACGAACCAGGGGCGGGCGGCAGAGACGGTTGAGGGGCGGCCGCCGGCGGGACGACGACGATTCGCGGCTCGGCAGGCGGCGGCTGAGTCCGCTTCATCGCCCACACAATGATTAAACTGCTGGGCAGGCTGGCGGCCACGCCAATGACGACGCCGAGCAGGATTGACAGGGCTTCACTGCTCAACCGCTGACCGATGATGACGGCCAGGGTGATGACAAATGCCAGCACGGCCACGAATAAAACAAATCGCCAGTTCATACGAAGCTTTGCTCAAAGCGAATCAAGTTGTTGCGGTCGCGGGCCGCGGCGTAAAAATGAGTCAGGTCGGCAGGTGAGACGTAGGCAACTTGAAAACGCATCGTCTGGCCGCAGGCCACGGCAATGAAGTCGCCGCGCCCGGTGAGCTTCTCGGCGCCGCTCCCGGCGATGCCAGTGGCGACGCGGGCGTCTTCGACACTGCCCACGCGGCCTACCAGCCGCACCGGCAGGTTGGCTTTGAGTTGCGGGCCAAGCAAAGTGGACGACGGTTTTTGCGCGCCGAGGATGAGATGGATGCCGGCCTCGCGCCCGCGCTGGGCCAGCCGGGTGAGGGCGGCCTCCACCGGCTTGCCGCCCGTCATCAGCAAATCAATCACTTCATCCACCACGATGACGATGCGGGGCAGGGTGGCGTTGTCGGCGTCCCGACGATCCATTTCGGCGGCGAGGCGGGTGAGGAGGGCCGAGGCGGCCTCAACGTTCGCGGCGGGCGGGGCAATGAGGTGAGGCAATCTCCCCAGCGGCCCAAAGCCGCGCGACTTGGGATCGATCAACACCAGTTGAACTTTGGCCTGCCGGTTGGCGGCAACCAAACTTAGAATCATGGCCCGCATCAACTCGGTTTTGCCCGAGCCGGTTGCGCCCGCCACCAGAATGTGAGTCACGTCGGGCGAAGGTAGGCGGAGCAGGAGCGGTTGGCCGGTGTCGGTCAGGCCGATGCAGGCCGAGACGGGCGGAAGCATGGAAGTGCGAAGCAAGTCTCGCAGCAGCGGCAACAGCCGCACCGCCTCGGCGTCCGGGCGGGGAATCTCGACGGCCAGCATGTCGCCGTCGCGGGCGATGCGGGCCGAGGCCGCGCCCAGCGCCAGCGCGATCTCCTCCGACAGGTTGCGAATTTTGCTGACGCGGGCCGAGGGCGCGGCGCTGAAATGAAATCGAATCCAGCGCGGGGCGATGACGCCGCCATGCACTCGAACCGGAATGCGATGCGAGGCCAGCACCGACTCGATCCGGTCAGATTGAAATTCCATCATTTCGTGAGAGAGCCTGGTTGCCATAGCCGAAATCCGTTGGGTGTGAAATGGATTCCGGGCGCGAGCAGAGCGGACACAAAAAACGGGTCACACGCTCCGGGGCAGTTGATAAGAGCAGGGAAGACGTGAGTAATTTATCATAGAACTTATGTTCTAGTCAATAGCTCAATTTAACGCTAAAAACAAAAAAGCCACCGCCTTTTGCAAGCGATGGCTTTTGGGGCCGAAACGGTTGGAATTACTTCTTTGCTTCGAGGGCCGCCAGCTTCTTCATCAAGCGGCCTTTGCGGCGGGCGGCATTGTTCTTGTGAATAACGCCCTTCGCCGCGGCGCGATCCAGTTCACTCACAGCGGCCATCACGGCCTTCTTGGCCTCGGCAGAGTCGCTCAGGCCCTCGCGAGCGGCGCGCACCGAGGTGCGAACGCGCGACTTGCGAACCTGATTGTGTTTGGCCTTACGAGCATTTGAACGGATGCGTTTTTGAGCGGATGCAGTATTTGCCACGAGAGTTCTCCTTGCTTCTGACACAAAGACACCAAGTGTCCGCTTTGCGAAAACACTTGGTGTCAGAGTTTTCTTGGTGGCGGGATTTTACCCGACTCACGGCGCTTTGTAAACCCCAACCTTGACTCGTTCACCTAAACGGACTCCGGTAACTCGATCGGCCAGGCCGATGAACACGGTGTAATCGCCGGTTTGCAGGGGCGGCAGGGTTCTGCCGTCCAGCAGGTACTCGCCGGGGAGCCAGCCGGTCGTGGGGCGGCTCCAGTTGACGGGCACCGCGTCCGACTGAGCCAGGACGCGCCCCGCCGCATCTTCAAAATGCACAAAAGCAATCAAATCCAAACCGGGCGTGGCCAGGGCATGCCACAGCAAATCAATCGTCGTCGCTTCCGAAGAAGCCCGCAGAGTGTAACCAGCAAACTCAATGACATCCCCAAACTGAATTTTGGCCGGTTGAGCAACTTCCGGCGCAACAAAGGCGCGCTCGGGCGCAGTCAGTTGAATGGCCTGTAAACTGATCGACTCGGCGGTGTCGAGCAGAGACAACGAAAATTGAAACGACCCGGACTCGGCAGAGGCCGGAATGCGGGCCAGCGTCTGAAAGCGCCATACATCGCCGACCTGCCATTGTGAGGTTGGATAAGATGGATCGAGCAGGTTGAACTTGAGGTCAGGCATCGTTTCGTCGGCGCGCAGGAAAAGCGTGATGAGGACGGCCTCGCCCGGTCGCGCCTCACTTCGATCCTGGTTATAACCCAGCAACGTGATCGGGCCGAAATCGTAATCCGCCAGATATTGAATGTTGAGGTCGCTCACTTCGCTGGGCGTCGGCGGGCGCGTGACCTGAACGACGCCCAGCGAAATGATCGGCGAGACGGGGTTGCCGTCAGTATCAATCACGCTGTCGGGCGCAAGAGTCTGGCGATCAAAGATGGTAGCCGTGAGTTGATACTCGCCGGGCGGCGTGCCGGGCAGAACCGTTTCGCGCCGCGCCCACTGCGCGTATTGCCCGACCGGCCAGTATTGCGTGTCTGGCGGCTCGCGGTGCCAGCGCGGCGGCAAGGCATCCTTGCCGCTGTTCCAGATCAGCGAGCCATCGCCAGAGATGAGATCGAAACGCGGGCGAAAGTCGGGCGGCGTTGGAACGCGAGTGGTGAGATAAAGCATTGCGTCGAACTGCGAACCCGAGGCAACCGAAGAAGGAAATTCGGTCGAAAGGACGTTGAGGCCGCCCGCCAGGTTGAGGTTCAAGGGCTGGCCGAGGCTGAGTGTTTGGCCGTCGAAGACCGAACGGCGGAGCGGGTTTGAAGTTCGGTCAATGACGAGCGGGCGGATGATCAGCAAAAGCAAAATCCCAAGCCCCAAAATCCAAACCCCGAAATCGGCAGGGGCGCTGAGGAGCGGAGGAGCAGGAGAGCGTTGAGGAAGTTGCTTCAATGGAATACGCAATACGAAATATGCGATAACAGCCACGATGGCGATGATGGAAATCGTGTCACCCGCCGCGCGAACCGGCGTAGTGCCGAAATGAAAGCGCAAGGTGTGCGTGCCAGCCGGAATAAGCACAGTGATCAGGCCGGTGCCGGGCGTGAGGATGATGTCAGTCTGCTGGCCGTCGAGCGTGGCTCGCCAGCCGGGGAAGTAGAACTGGTTGAACGTCACTTGAGTCAACCTGGCGACAGTGACCGTTGCTTCGTAGTTGAGCGGGTCGGGATCGAGGAGGGTGAGGGTCGAGGCGGCGGGTAGCCCGGTGAGGTATTGCGGCTGTTCACCGCGCATGAGGGCTTCGGCGATTGAGTCGTCGTCGGGCAAGAGTGTGACAGTTCGAGGAAGATATTCGCCTTTGGCGGTCGTGCCAATGGTGAACGTGTCGTATTCGTACTGCAACGTGCTTCCCAGACTGATCTCTTTGAACGGCTCACAATAGCGCGGATACCACCACGAGAGGTGGCCGAGCGCCGCGATGAGGGCGATGGCGGCGGCGGCAGTCCATTGATGCCTGGTGAGCCAGCGGCCGCCGCCGCCGGCGAGCAGGGCGGCGCACAACGCCGCCGGGCCAAGAAAGCGCCAGGGAAACTGAATGAAGGGAACGAGGGGAACATGATCCCAAATTGGTTGTGAGAGGGGCAGGGTGAGGAAGATATAAACAGCGAGACAGAGCAAAGTCCAAACGACAAACGACAAGGCTGTCCTTTGTTGGCGATTGCGCGCTGCTTGCCAGACGACGGCGACGAGGCCAACGAGGGCCAACACAATTGCCACGAGGCCGAGGGCTTTGGCCGGTGAGGGATTGATGAGTAGAGGATCGATGGCTGCAGGCGGGGCAAAGAGTTCGCGCAGGCTGAGGTAGTTGGTGTAGTAGGTGAAAATGGGCGGGACGAGAAGGCGATCCGTTTGCACCAGGTTGATTTCGGCCAGGGCCGGAAGCCAGAAGCGGGCTGAGAGAGCGAGGCCGATGACGACGATGAGGCCGCCCTGAAAAAGTTTGCGCCAGTCGCGATGAAGGAACGCCATCAGGGCCACGTAACCGGTGACGAGCGGGAGGGCGGCGAGCGAGGAGGTGTTGTGGGTGAACATCAATGCGGCGAAGGACAGGCTGGCTAAAAAACCCCAAGTCCCAAACCCCCAATTCCAAACCCCAAACGACGAATGTGAAGCATGCGTCGGTGAGTTGAGGGCGCGATGGAGGGTGAAGAGGATGAGGGGAAGCCAGACGAGGGCCAGGGTTTCGGCCAGCGCGCCGCGAAAGAGGATGTCGAAGGCTAAGTAGGGCGCGGTGAGGTAAAGCACGGCGGCAACCACGCCGCCCGCCTCGCCCCACCACTCGCGGGCAAAAGCGTAGGCGCCTAAACCGGCCCCCCAGATGCACAAGCCAAAGAGGATGTGTAGCGCCGTTGGATAGATGAAGCCGAGACTGTGTATGGCAACTAGGGCAAAGGAACTAAGCGCGCCGTAGTAGTTGTAGAACGGGAAGCCGTAACCGTGCGCCATGTGCGGCGACCAGCGGCTAAAAATGTGCCCGTCGCGGATGAGCTGTTCCAGGTTCACGGCTCTGGCGAGCGCAAATGGGTTGTCGTCGGAACAGGTGAGCTGGCGGACGAAGAGCGGCTGGGCGGTGAAGAGCGCGAACAGCGAGACAACTAAAATTGGAAGGAAGCGGCGCATAAGAGAAGACCGGAGCGGCTTAGCATAAACCCCTCCGATCGGAGGTCGGTTCTAGGGTTTGGGCGCTTTGGCGATCAAGTTGACTTGCAGGGTGGACGGATCGAGGGAGGGATCAATGTAAATGGTGATCTGGGTTTTGACGGTGGCCCCGGCGGCGATGGGGTCGGTGGTGGCGTAACTGTAGCCCACCACCTGACCGGTGGCGTCGGTGACGCTGGCGACGACGTAAGCGTAGTCCACGTTGAAGTTCTGAGTGTTCATCACGTCCACTGTTTCGGTGATGACGCTACCGTCTTCGGTGGCCGAGCCGTTGCGGGTTTCAAGCGGCGCGTAATCCGCCGTCGAAGCGTAAGTCCAGTAAAGATCAACTTGCACGGTGAAGCTGGCGATGTTTTCCTGGAGGGTGGCATTGTAGTTGGTGGCCGAAAAGTAGGTGAAATCGAAGGGCAGGGCCTCGCCAGGGGCGAGCGGCACCGGGATCGAGTTGAAGGCTGCGTCTATGACGTTGCCGGCCTCGTCGTACAACCCGCCGGTGAGTCCGACGTTTAAGGTTTCTTCTCCGTTGTTGACCACTTCGCCCACCAGGTGGCTGTAGCCCAGCGAATCGACGAAGTACAACACGTCGTTGCTGTTATCGCCGTCTTCGTTGGTGTCTTTGAAAACGGCGGCGGTTTTGGGCAGAGGCTCGGTTACGACGGCGTCAGTGTAAACATAGCAGAAGTAGTCGGCGACCGAAGCGCCTTCCACGCCGAGCGGCGAGACGCGATAGGGCGTTCGTTCACCGGGAGCCAAATAACGGGTGACGGCCCCAAAAATGTCGGCCGAGAACAAGGCACGGTTGCTGTCCAAAATCGAGGCGGCCAAACCGTCAATCAGGGCCGGGCTGTTGGTGTTGTTCACCAGTTCGCCGGTGCAGTGAAAGTCGCCGGACTCGTCTATCGTGAATGCCGGGTTTTCGAGATCGAGTGCCGCGCGGACGATTTCCTGAGAGGGGGTAAAGTCGGTGACATCGGCAGTGAAGGAGGCCAGCGGCACGCCGGCATCATAAATGTTGTAAACGAAGGGCGCGGTTTCGCCGGGCGCAATGTTGGTGGTGAGGATGTAGGTCACGTCTGTGCCGAGCGAAGCGCCCGAGGCGTCAAGCCATTCGACGGCCAGGCTGACGTTGGCGGCGGTGGCCTCGGTGTTGTTGAAGACTTCGCCCAGGAGCCGCCAGCCGCCGTCACTGCGTTGGACGACGTTGGTGTTGACCACTTGCAAGTCTCCGGCGACGATGCCGCCGCCGCCGGTGACCGGCTTGGTGGGAATGGGGATGGCCGTCTCGACGGGGGCGGTCGGGGCGGAGGTGGGGGTGGGCGGCTCGCCGGGAGTGGGGGTGGCGATGAGGTTGGTAATGTTCGAGCAAGTGCAGGCCATCACCCCCAGAGCCAGGGCGGCTATGGCGATGTTGAGGCGCGAGCGAAGTTGGCGTGTCATCTCTTCATCTCCTTTGCGGCAATTGTAGCAGAGTCGCGTGTTATGATAGGGACGTTCAAGTGAGCCGGGTGATCGCGGCGCGTCTTCGGGCGCGTCGAGGAAAGTCCGCTCTCCACAGAGCACGGCGCCGGGTAACGCCCGGAGCGGGGCAACCTGCTGGAAGAGGGCCACAGAGAAGCGTAGTGCCTGGATTGCTGATTGATGATTTCTGAATGATGATTGTTCGCCTAAAGCGGCAATCAGAAATCAACAATCAAAAATCAGCAATCCAGGTGAGGGTGAAACGGTGGTGTAAGAGACCACCGGCGCTCGCGGCAACGCGAGCGGCCAGGCAACCCCCGCCGGGAGCAAGATCGAGCAGAGGCGAGCTGTTGCTCGCAGCGTTTGAGCCTCGGGTAGACCGCACGAGCCGGGCAGTAATGTCCGGCCCAGAGAGATGATCGCCGCCTCGCAAGAGGCACAGAAAGCGGCTTACAGGCTCACTTGAACACATCTTGCTAGCCATTCATCCACCTTGACCCCTCTCCAAACTCTGCTAAAGTGCCGCCTGACTTTTGTAGGGCGATTTGCCAAATCGCCCAACTTTACCGGACCGCGTTTTTGACTCTCTCATCTTCCACCCTCTACCTCATCCGCCACGCCACGCCCGACTGGAGCCGGACTGACCTCGTCTATCATCTGCCGCCCGGCCCGCCGCTCACGCCACAGGGCGAAGATGAGGCGACGCAGTTGGGCGCGTTTCTGCGCGATGCAGGTGTGCGGCGCATTCTCGCCAGCCCGCTCGAGCGTTGCCAGCGCACGGCCCAAATCGCCGCAGGTGAGGCCGAGGCCTCATTTCACGAAGACGCTTCACTGGCCGAGTGGCGGCCCGAAGAGAAAGAAATTGACGTGCGTGAAAGATTGTGGCCGACGTGGGAACGGGTTGCCTCGGCCAGTCCTGGAACGGGGCCGGCCGCCTTTGTCACGCACGGCGGCCCGATTGCGGTTCTGCTGAAAGATTTAGGTTTGGATGAGATCGTGCTGGAGCATTACCGGAAACTGTTTGACCGCCACAACCCACTGCCACCGGCGGGCGCGTGGAAGGCGACTCGCCCCTCACCCGGCTCCGCGTGGGAACTGTCTTTAGCCTTCACCCCTGAAGCTTACCGAAAGAGTTTGATGGTGTAGCCGCTAAAATCTGGCCCAGGGATTGATGCCCGACCCGGCGAGTTTTTGGTACAAGGCGAGGACGTAGATGAGATCGAAAATGAAGATGCTAACGTAGAGAAAGTTCAAGAGAGGGGAAGACGGCACAAACGCAAAAAAGAGAACGGACGGCACGAGGGTTCCGGCCATTTTGAAAACGGCGATGTACAACGATTGTCCGCCGACGTTGTTGCGCTGGAAAAGCATTGACACGAACAACACTGACATCATCAGGTTTTGCCCGAAGGCCGCATACTTGCCCTCCCAATCATTAAATTCGCTAGAAATAGCGGCAACCAGGCCAAAGCCGATCACGAGCGTGAGAGCCAGAGCGGGGTAAAACAGGCGCTTCGGCAATCCCCCCTCGAAAACTGCCTTGCCGAAACGAAAAGCCTGGAACAGGATGACGACATCAAACAAAAACCAGACGATGTTGACGTAGAGTTGCGGCGTGGGGTGCGGACGGATAAAAGAAAAGAGAAACTCCCAGGAGATGTTGGCGGCCAGGGCCGGCAGGGGCATGCCAAAGGTTCGATCCTGAAACCCGCGTTTGATGATAAGAATGTAAGCCAGCGTCCACAAGACGCCTGAGATAATTTGAAACGCCCAAATGTTGCTTCGCACAAAATCCATAGATCAGACCGCCTCACGCTGGATGTTCGCCCCCAGCGCCCTCAGCTTCTCGTCAATGCGTTCGTAACCGCGCTCGATCTGGCCGATGTTGCGAATAACGGACGTGCCGTCGGCGCACAGGGCGGCAATGAGCAGGCTCACCCCGGCGCGGATGTCGGGGCTTTCGAGCTTCTCGGCCTGCAGGCGATCCGGCCCCTGCACCAGACAACGATGCGGGTCGCACAGGATGATGCGCGCCCCCATGCCCACCAGCTTGTCAATGAAGTACATCCGGCTCGGATACATCCAGTCGTGAAAGAGCACCGACCCGGCGGCCTGGGTGGCGACGGTGATGGCGATGCTGTTCAAGTCGGTGGGCCAGGCCGGCCAGACGTTGGTTTTGATCTCCGGGATGGCGCCGCCCAGGTCGGGGACGATGGTGAGGGATTGATCGTCGTTGACGATGATGTCGTCGCCCTCGGTCTGCCAGCGCACGCCCAACCGCCGGAACACGAGCGAGATCATGTCAAGATATTGCGGCCCGGCGTTTTCGATCCGCACCGCGCCGCCCGTCACCGCCGCCGCGCCGATGAAGCTCACTACTTCGAGATAGTCGGGGCCGATGGTGAACTCGCCGCCGCGCAGGCTCTCTACGCCCTCAATCGTCAGCGTGTTCGAGCCAATGCCGGAAATGCAAGCGCCCAGCGAATTCAGGAAATGACATAGCTCCTGCACGTGCGGCTCGGAGGCGGCGTTTCGGAGTTGAGTCACGCCCTTCGCCCGCGTGGCGGCCATCACTGCGTTCTCGGTGGCGGTCACACTGCACTCGTCGAGCAGGATGTTTGCGCCACGCAACTGATCAACGTGAAGAGAGAAACGGCCATTGTGGGTAATTTCAGCCCCCATCGCCTCCAGCGCCAGCAGGTGGCTGTCCACCCGCCGCCGCCCGATCACGTCGCCGCCGGGCGGGGGCAGTTCGATGTGGCCCAGGCGGCCCAGCATGGGGCCGGCCAGCAAAATTGAGGCGCGAATGGCTTTGCACAGGGCCGGGTCGAGTTCGGCTTTGCGAACGTCCGCGGCTTCGATCTTCCAGGTATGCGGCGCGAGTTCTTCAACGCTTGCGCCCAGATCGGCGATAAGTTGGCGCATGGTCTGCACGTCGCGGATGTCCGGCACGTTGTGCAGGGTGACGGGCTGATCGGTGAGCAGGCAGGCGGCCAGCAGAGGCAGGGCCGAGTTCTTGTTGCCGGAGGGCCGCACCACGCCATTCAACGGGCGGCCACCTTCGATGATGAATTGTTCCAAGATGTACCTCCAAATTTCGGCGTGATTTTACCTGCAAGCGGAAGCGATGGTCAATCGCCGTTAAACCTACGCCAAACCCGCCAACTTTTATCATGGTAGAATCACCAATCGTGATACCCCAAGCTCGCGCCGTCCTCGACGAGCCAAAACCGCCGGTCGGCATTATCGAATCGCTCACCACCGGCTTCGAGGCCGTCGCTTCCCACTTGAGCCTGCTTCTGCTCCCGATCATTTTGGATCTGTTTCTCTGGCTGGGGCCGCATCTCTCCGTCAACCCCATTGCCCAGAGATCCATTGATTTTCTGAGAAGCATCGAGTTCACCGACCCGGCCAGTTTGCAGGGCCGCCAGATATGGGTGGATATTCTTCAGGAGTTGGGGCGGCGCACGAACATCTTCACCCTGCTCAGCACTGCGCCGCTCGGCGTGCCCAGCCTGATGACGAGCCAACTGCCCATCCTCCTCCCCGGCGGCCAACCCGTCCTCTGGCTGGTGGATAACGAGTTGTTCTTTCTCACCCTGGCCCTGGCCTTCTCAATCACCGGGCTTCTGCTGGGCGCAATTTACTTCAGCACCATCGGGTCGTTGTTGCAGGATGGCGATAGGCCGACGTTGATTCAGACTCTCCGGCGAGTCCTCATCAACTGGGCCAGGCTGGCCGCCTTTTGTGTGGTGGTCGGATTCTCTATGGTCTTCATCAGTTTGCCGGTGTTGGTGTTCATTGGCATTCTGCAGATCATCAGCCCGGCTCTGGCCGGGTTGGGCATTTCGGTCTGGGGGGCGTTGATGTTATGGCTGTTTCTTTACCTGGCTTTCAGCATGCATGGCATGGTGCTGAAAGATCGCGGCGTGTTCGGTTCCATCCTGGACAGCGTCCGCCTGGTGCAGTGGAACATCTGGCCGGTGATGGGCCTGTTCGCCGTCATCGCCGTCCTCAACTGGGGGCTGGGTTACGTGTGGTCATTGCCCGCCCCCGACTCGTGGCTGACGCTGGCCGGGATCGGCGGCCATGCCTTTGTGTCCACCGGGCTGGTGGCGGCCACGTTCGTGTTCTATAAAGATCGCTATCGCTGGTGGACGGAAATGCGGCAATGGCTGGTAGTAAACGCGAAATTGAAAAGATGACGACAGACGATAGACGATAGACGACGGAAAAGTGCTTTCGTCTATCGTCCATCGTCTGTCGTCGGTTTGGAGCGAATTGAATGGCAAACGAGACTGAATATAGCGCAAGTCAGATTCAAGTGCTGGAAGGGTTGGAGGCCGTGCGCCGCCGCCCCGGCATGTACGTCGGCGGCACCGACATCCGCGCCCTGCATCACCTGATCTACGAAGTCGTTGACAACTCCATTGACGAAGCCCTGGCCGGGGCGTGCGATCACATCCGCGTCACCATCCACGCCGACAACGCCGTGAGCGTGGAGGACAACGGGCGCGGCATCCCGGTGGATATTCACCCGACCGAGAAAGTGTCGGCCCTGCAGGTGGTGATGACCAAATTGCACGCCGGCGGCAAGTTTGGCGGCGGCGGCTACAAAGTGTCCGGCGGCCTGCACGGGGTGGGCGTGAGTGCCGTCAACGCCCTGTCCGACGTGTGCGAAGCCTGGGTGAAGCGCGACGGCAAGTTGTGGTATCAGCAGTTCAAGCGCGGCGCGCCGCAAGCGTCGGTCAAGTCCACCGGCAAGGCGGAAGGCACAGGCACAACCATCAAGTTCCTGCGCGACACCAGCATCTTCAAAGACGAGAACGAATATAAATACGAGACGCTGGTTCAGCGCTTCCGCGAGATGGCCTTTGTGACCAAAGGTGTGACGTTGGAATTTTTGGACGAGCGCAGTGAGCGCCAGATGACGTTCCACTTTGAAGGCGGCATCAAGTCGTTCGTCCGCTATCTCAATCGCAACAAAGAGGCCATCCATCCCGTCATTCACGTGGAAAAAGAAGTGGACGGGGTAGGGGTGGAAGTGGCGGTGCAATATACCGACGCTTACGCCGAGTCCGTTTATTCGTTCGCCAACACTATCAACACCGTGGACGGCGGCACCCACCTCACCGGCCTGCGCACGGCCCTCACTCGCACTCTCAACGACTACGCCCGCAAGGCCGGCCTGCTCAAAGAGTCCGATCCCAACTTTACCGGCAACGACACGGCAGAAGGTGTGACCGGCATCGTGAGCGTCAAGCACCGCGAGCCGCAGTTCGAGAGCCAGACCAAAGTGAAGCTGATGAACCCGGAAGTGAGCACGATTGTCCAGCGCGTGCTGGGCGATGCCTTCGGAGCCTTTCTGGAAGAGAATCCGCGCGAGGCCAGGGCCATTGTCGAAAAGTGCCTGACCTCGGCCCGCGCCCGCGACGCGGCCCGCAAGGCGCGCGACCTAGTCATTCGCAAATCGGCGCTCGAAAGCCTGACCCTGCCCGGCAAGCTGGCCGACTGCTCGGAGCGCGACCCGGCCAAGTGTGAGCTTTACATCGTGGAAGGCGACAGCGCCGGCGGGTGTTTGGCGGCAGAGACACGTGTGCCTCTGGCCTCCGGCATTGCCAAAACGATGAAAGAGCTGTCCGAAGATTGGCAACGCGGCGTTCAGCATTTTGGTTATGCCACAAATGCGGAGGGCGATATTCGCATTGTGCCATTGGTTGAGCCGCGCCTGACCAAAAAGCAAACGGCTTTGGTGGAAGTGGTTCTCGACAACGGCGAACGGATCCGATGCACTCCTGACCATCCTTTCCGTTTGCGCGACGGGTCTTACCAAGCGGCCAGCAAACTTCAACCGGACGAAAGCCTGATGCCATTCAAAACTCGCCTGACAAGTGAAGATGAGTTGCCCGGCCCCGGCTATGAGATGGTGTGGATGAACGGGCAGGGTGAGTGGAATCACACCCATCATCTGGCTGATCTGTATAACTTGCTGACCGGCGTTTACACCAGAAAAGCGGGCAACACCCGCCATCACAAAGACTTCAATAAACTCAACAACGATCCGCGCAACATTGAGCGGATGTTCTGGCGGGATCATCAACGCCTGCACGCCGAACTGGCCGGGGAAATGGCAAAGAAACTCTGGCGAGACCCGGCCTACCGCGAACGCAAAATTCGGCAGTTGAGCGAGCAAGCTATTTTGCAGTGGCAAGACCCGGCCTATCGCCAGTATATGAGCGAACGAGTGAAATTGCAGAGGCAAGACGAAGCGCTTAATGCGAAGCTTTTGCAGGGCTTTCAGGAGTGGTTTGCGTCGCTGTCTCCTGAAGACTACGAGGCTTACTGCGCGCGAATGCGGGAAATGCAGGCGGCCTACTGGTCAAGCCCTGAACATCGTCGCGAACAAGCCGGACGCACCGCGCGCTTTTTTGAAGAGCACCCTGAAGCGCGGGAACAGTTGCGGGAGGCGGCGTTGAAGCAATGGGAAAATGCTGAATTGCGCACCTGGCGTGCAGAGAAGACGCGCGAACAATGGAAGGACGAATCTTATCGCCGGCGGCATAGTGAGCAAGTCGGTCAATGGTGGCGAGAACACCCCGAACACCGCAAAAAAATTGTCGCCGCCCGGCAACGCGGCTGGGCCGATATAGAACAACGCGAGCGCATTCTTTCAGCGTTAGCCAATTGGCGGCAAACCACTTCCTCGCAAGATAAAGGCGAGCTTATTCGGGAAGGCCATCGGCTCAAGGCATTGTTGCTTCTCAATCGCGTTTTGGATGCCAACAACGTGCGGGAAGCTTACGAAGCATTGCGTCTTCAATCAGCTCGAACTGCGCCGCGCTACGACCGTCTCGTCAACGATTATTTTGCCGGAGATGAACGACAAATGCTTGAAGTGGCGGCCAACGCCAATTGCAAAGTGGTGACCGTCCGAGTCGTGGCTGAAACCGCTGATGTTTATGATCTAACCGTTGACGGATACCACAACTTCGCTCTGGCCAGCGGTATATTTGTTCACAACAGCGCCAAGCAGGGCCGCGACCGCCACTTCCAGGCCATCCTGCCTCTGCGTGGCAAAATCTTGAACACCGAGCGCACGCGCCTCGACAAGATTCTGGGCAACAACGAAGTGAAGGCTCTCATCTCGGCCCTGGGAACGGGAATCGGCGAAGGCTTTGACCTGACCGGCTTGCGCTATCACCGTATCCTGCTCATGACCGACGCCGACGTGGATGGAAGCCACATCCGCACGCTCCTGCTCACCTTCTTCTTCCGCTACATGATTCCCATCATCGAGAATAGTCATCTCTACATCGCCCAGCCGCCGCTGTACCGCATCGAACACAAGAAGCAGGCGCAGTACGTTTACACCGACGCCGAGAAGGACAAAGCCCTCAAGGCGCTCGGCGCGGGCGCGGACAAGGCCGCCATTCAGCGTTACAAAGGTTTGGGCGAGATGAACCCGGAGCAGTTGTGGGAGACGACGATGGATCCCACCAAGCGCACCATCCTGCAAGTGCACATCGAAGACGCCGCCGCCGCCGACCGCACCTTCGACATGCTGATGGGTAGTGCCGTGCCGCCCCGGCGGAAGTTCATTCAGACGCATGCGAAGGATGTGAGGAATTTGGATATATAGCAGGGTCAGTGGTGATAGGTAAACATTTGCTTCTCACTTGCAAATGTCATGGCGGGGAAATAATGTAAATGTCAGAACCATTCACAAATGCAACATGATGCCCGTCTGGCGACCAGCGCACTGTGTGAATATCAGGTAATGATGCTGTAAGTTGTGTAATGGTTGGCGTGGACATGTTATGAATTGCCCACAGGCTATTGTCCTTTGTTAACATGACTAAAGTGTCATGCTGTGGATTCCAGAAAGCGGTGCGAACAGCAAGATCCAAAGGAGTGATAGGTTCATGAGGAGAAACATCGGTAAACTCGGATAGCCACCATATTTCCCCCTCAACTGTTTGTAGAAACACATTTTGGTCTTCTACAGACCAGAAAACATTAATAGGTTCTATAGGTGTTGGTAAGAGGAACTGTCGGGACTGATAAGTGCTGGTGTTGAATATGACAACTGTGCTCTTGTCTGCTAACAAAAACAACAATCGTTTTTCAGATGGACTCCAACGACTCCAGATTATAGTGGCCCCCTTTGTCAAGACACAAAAAGGGCTTGGGCTAAGTGCCTATCCTAATAACCCAGCGGCCCTGAAAGCGACGAGCGCGCAGGCGAAATGCAGAAAAGCGATGTAATTCTCAGCAGACTTGTCCCAGCGAATCAAAATGCGCCGAAAGCGATTCATCCAACTATGAGTCCGT
>JACPWC010000008.1 GCA_016197225.1 Chloroflexota bacterium | reverse complement strand
GGGTCGTCTCTGGACAATGCGCCAGTTCGCTGGCTTCGGGACCCCTGAGGACACCAACCAGCGCTTCAAGTATCTGATGGAGCACGGGCAGACCGGTCTCAGCACCGCGTTCGATATGCCTACGCTCATGGGTTATGACAGCGACCACGAACGCTCGAAGGGGGAGGTCGGGAAGGAAGGCGTGTCCGTATCTTCGCTCGCCGATATGGAGGTCCTCTTCGACGGCATAGACCTCGAAAAAGTGACGACCTCGATGACCATCAACTGCAGCGCGAGCATCATATTCGCGATGTATCTCGTCATGGCCGAGAAGAAAGGGGTAAGCTGGCAGAAGCTCCGGGGCACAAATATCCAGCCGCGCTGGTAGTCTCCGCGCAAGCCGCGAATGACGTTGACGGTTTGCAGGGCCAGGCCGAACTCGCGGGCCAGCGGCATGAGGGCGTCTTTGTGCAGGCGGACGTAATACGAATACCACGAGAAGAGATGGGTGAGCAGGTAGCCCACGCGCCCGGCCACTTCGTGCATGTAGTCGTCCATGTCCGATTCGTTTTCGACCACCGGGCCGCGGGCCACCCAACGGGCCATGCCCTGGGTGCTGTCGCGCACGTTGCTGATGATGGGCGCTTGCACTTCGGGCGGCAGGGCGCGCAGGCGGGCGATGACCTCGGCGGCGTGTTCGGCCACGGCGGCGTCGGGGTTGGAGCCGTCGGTGACCCCGATGATGGCGGTGAGTTGAGTCACGTCGGCCCGACCGGCCAGCACTTCATCCCACAAATTTAGCAGGGCCACTTTCTTGTCGGGCGGCATGTCTTCGTTGTCTTCCAGATAATCCGAGACGCGCAGCAGCAGGTAAGCGACCATGACGGCGTCGCCGAGGACACCAGGCAGACGCTCGATGCCCAGGGCAAAGGTGCGGCTGGCGGCGCGAAGCAGTTCGCGTAAGGTTGTCATCTGTTTCGATTATAGCTGTTTTCGGGTGCGCGGGTCGAGGGCGTCGCGCAGGCCGTCGCCCATGAAATTGATGAAGAGGACGGTGATGACGATGAAGATCGAGGGGAAGAACCACATCCACCACGCGCCGCGTTGAATGAACGAGATGGCCGCCTGCATCATGTTGCCCCAGGTGGCAGTGGGCGGCTGGACGCCGAGGCCGAGGAAGGAGACGTAGGCTTCGGTGATGATGGCCCCGGCGAGGCCGAGGGTGGCCGAGACGATGAGGGGAGCGATGGTGTTGGGGATGAGGTGGTTGAAGAAGATGCGGGTATCGCTCACGCCCAGGGCTTTGGCCGCCGAGATGTAGTCCAATTCTTTGAGTGAGAGGACGTTGGCCCGGACGATGCGGGCCAGATACATCCACGAGGTGATGCCGATGACGATGATGACAATGCCGACACTGCCGCTGAATTCCCGTCCGAAAACATGAATGGTGGGGATGTCGTTGCCGAGGAACTTGCCCAGCACAATGAGCAGGAACAACTGTGGAATGGAGAGCATGGCTTCGGTGAAGCGCATGAGGATATTATCAATCCAGCCGCCGAAGTAAGCGGCCACGCCGCCGACGAGCGTGCCCAGGCTGACAGCCAGGATAACCGAGGTAAAACCGACGAACAGCGAAATCTGGCCGCCGTAGATGACGCGGGCGAAGGAGTCGCGTCCGGTGCTATCGGTGCCAAACCAGTGCCCGGCGCTGGGCGGGGCGAGGCGAGCCTTGAGGTCGTTGCGGTTGGCGTAGTCTTCGGAGATGACGAATGAGCCGGCGACAATAAACACGAATAAGGCGATCACCCCGATCATCCCGGCCACCGCCATTTGATGTTTAAGAAACCGCCGCCAGGCCAGTTGGGCAGGAGTAAGGTGCGGCCCGGCCAGGATCTCGGCTGGCTCTAAATTGAGAACAGGGGTGTTGCCAGACTGACTAAGAGAAGTAGAGGCCATGATCAAATACTCCCAAGTTAGCTCAAACGAATGCGCGGATCAACAAATGTGTAAGCCACATCAGTGATGATTTGGAAGATGACGACGGCGGCAGAAACCAGCATAAGCACGGCGATTACTACTGGGTAATCGGAGCGTTGAGTGTATTCCCAGAACAAGCGTCCCATGCCCGGCCAGGCGAAGACTTGTTCGGTGACGATGGCCCCGCCAAGCAGGAAAGGAATGTCGAGGCCGATGATGGTCACTAAAGGCAGGGCGGCATTTTGCAGGGCGTGCCTCATCAGCACGGCGCGTTCGGCCAGGCCTTTGGCGCGAGCCGTGCGGATGAAATCCTGGCTAAGGACTTCGAGCATGCTGGAGCGCAGAAAGCGGGTGTACCCGGCAATTTGAATGATGGCCAGCGAGGCCACCGGCAAAATGAGGTGCTTCGCCATTTCCACCGGATTGTTGAAGTCCCAGATGTCTGCGCCGGTTGGCAGGTAAGGCAGGCCCCAGT
Source organism: Chloroflexota bacterium (assembly GCA_016197225.1). NCBI lineage: Bacteria > Bacillati > Chloroflexota > Chloroflexota bacterium. Next base: position 13,707 of record JACPWC010000008.1, on the reverse strand, counting down.
TTTTGAACTGCACGGCAAAAATGAGGATCAGGCCCAGGGCGATAAAGAAGATCGGCATGGAAAAGCCGATGAATGAGAACGAGGTGATTAAGTTGTCGAGGAGTGAATATTGCCTGACGGCGGAGATTGTGCCGATGATCAACGATGCCGAAATGATGACGATTTCCGCTGTCACCATCAGCCACAGAGTCATGGGCAGGCGGGTGGCCATTAACTCGGAGACCGGTTGCCGGGAGAATTGCGAGATGCCAAGGTCCCCTTGCAGGGCCAGCCCCAGCCAGCGCAAATACTGGATCGGCATAGGCTGATCGAGGCCGAGCTTGGCCCGGATGCGGGCCTTGTCGGCGGCAGAAATATTTTGCGCTGTTGCATATTGCGACATAGGGTCGCCGATGGCGGCGCGGGTAAGCCAGAACATCCCGGCAGAAATCATGAATAGGATGATTAACCCCTGTAATAACCGGCGCGCAATGTAGGCACTCATGGCTTCTCCTTTGGCTTCCCGTTACTATTGAAGACAGGCGGGTGAGAGACTACTCTCACCCGCCTGCTTTGCCTTGCTTGTGTTGACTAGCTTACTTGAGGTCCCACGCTTCCATGTTCCAGAACAGGTAGCTGTAGGAACCAGCGTTAATGCCGGCCACGCGGTCGCTCACATCATAGATGTTCGCGCGCGCGTACATCGGCATCACCAGCGCATTGTCGTACATATACTTCTGAATTTCGGCGAAGATGGCCTTGCGCTTGTTGAAGTCGGTCTCCTTCGCGCCAGCCTGCCACAACTCGTCAAACTTCGGATCGCAGAAGTGGTAGTTGTTGTTGCCCTGCCCGCCGTTTTCGGCGTTCGGGATCTGGTCGCACAGGAAGTTGTCGCTGAACGGGTCCGGGTAGAAGCCGGTGGTATAGCCTGCGATGTCGTACGTGCCCTTCGGCATGTTCGCGCCTTCCGAGTACAGGCCGAAGAACGAGCCTGCCGGGGTGTGGATCGGCTTGAACTCGATGCCCACATCCTTCAGGTTCTGCTGGGCGATAAGGGCAATATCCACCCGGATCTGCTTGTTAGTGGTCTCGAAATTAAAGGACAGCTTCACGTCCTTGCCATCGCACTTGCCGGCGCGGATGCCGTCAGCGCCGACGGCGTAACCGGCTTCGTCGAGCAAAGCATTGGCCTGATCATGGTCAAACGGATAGGGCTCGAGGTCGGTGTTCTCGAACGGGCTGGCCGGGTAGAGGGTGGCCGGGGCCACGGTCTTGCCATTCAACAGCGCGTCCACGATCCCGGCGCGGTCGGTGGCGAGGATGATGGCCTTGCGAACACGAATGTCCTTGAAGGCGCAGGGGCCATCTACGTCCGACTTGCCTTTGCCGTCTACGCCGGCCACGGTGCCCATGTTGAAGAAGTAGTGCTCAAACAACGGGGTCGCAACCACGCCGAGGTGCAGAGTCGGTTCGAGGGCTTCCAGAGTCGGGATGTCGGACTCGGAGAAGTCGGGGTACAGGTCGGTGTCGCCAGTCTGGAGCGCGGCCAGCGCCGTTTCCGGATCAGGCACGAACTTGATGAACACCGCATCCAGCGTGGGCTTGCCGCCATAGAAACTGGGGCTGGCCACCAGGGTCAGGTGGTCGCCGGGGACCCACTCTTGCGGGACGAATGCGCCAGCGGTTACTGTCGGCTGATGAATTTCAGCTGCGCCGTCGAGCGTGTCCAGCCCTTCGAGGATGTGCTTGGGCAGGATGGGGTTGGCGGTGTTCGGGCCGGAGGTGAAGAGCAATTGCCAGGGAGCATACGGCTCAGAGAAGGTGAAGACAACAGTGGTCTCATCCGGGGTTTCGACACTGGCGATCTTGTCGTAGCCGGAGCGGCTGAGCACGGTGTTCTTCTGGTTCATGATCGACTCGAAGGTGAACTTCACGTCCGCCGAGGTCAGGCACTTGCCATCCGACCAGTGCAGGTTTGGCTTGAGATGCCAGGTGAAGGACAAGCCATCGGCCGTCATACCGCCATTTTCCACCGTTGGAATTTCGGCGGCGAGATCAGGCACGTACTCGCTATTCTCGTTCCACTCCGCCAGGCCCGGCTGGGTCATCTGGCCGACCCACGCCGAGTAGGTCATATTGGAATAGTAGCCCACGAGATTATCCGGTTCCTGTGAGTAAGCGATCTTGACAGCCTTGTCAGTGGGAGCTGCTGCGGCATCGAAGGCGTCAATATCCTGACAGCCCGTTGGCGCTTCGGTCGCCGGGACTGCGGTAGCCGGCGCCGCAGTTGCGGGGGCCGCCGTCGGCGGCGGCGGTTGAGTCGGCGCCGCAGTCGTGGCGCCACCGCCGCACGCGGCGAGCACCATCGCCGAAATGACGATGATACTCATTGAGTAAAACAGTTTATTGCCTTTCATTTTATCCTCTCCTCCTGTGAAGGGAATGTTACGCCCCCGTGACATGACGGGGGCAAGGCGCGCGGAACGCCCGCGTCTGTGGCCGGATTTTACAACATCTCCCCGATTCGTCAACCAACGGAGAGCTTTACGGCCTGTTTTTCGTGTATTTCAGCGGCGAAATAACGGAATCGCAAAATGCCTGCAATGAGGCGCTTTGCTCGGTTATTGGATGCAACTGAAAAGAAAAACCTTCACCCCGGTTTGGCCGCCGTTGCCTCTCTCTATTGAGTGGCGGTTACCCGGCTCTATTTAATCGCGGATCGAGCACATCCCGCAACCCATCACCCAACAAGTTGAACGCCAGCACGGTGAGCATGATGGCAATGCCGGGGAAGAATACCAGATGTGGCGCAGTAAAGACTTGATTCCGTTCGGCCCCAAGCATCAGGCCCCACTCGGGCGTTGGCGGTTGCGCGCCCAGGCCGAGGAACGAGAGCGCGGCGGCGTCGAGGATGGCCGAAGCGATGCCCAGCGTGCCCTGAACGATGAGGGGCGTGAGGGCATTGGGCAAAATGTGGGCCAGGACAATTCGCAGCGGCGACGCCCCCAGCGCCCGCGACCCGGCCACATAATCCAGTTCTTTCACTTGCAGGACGCTGGCCCGCACGATTCGGGCGTAGACCGGAATGGATACGAATCCAATTGCCAGCAAGGCGTTGATCAACCCTTGCCCCAGCACGGTGACGATAGCAATGGACAACAACAGACTCGGGAACGCCAACAAGACATCCATCACGCGCATGATGAGGTTGTCGAGCCAGCCACTGGCGTACCCGGCCAGCGCGCCCAGGGCCGTGCCAATGATAATGGCGAAAGTCACCGTGGCGACGCCCACTTGCAGGGACAGGCGTGAGCCGAAAATGACTCGCGAGAGCAAATCGCGGCTGTTGCCGTCAATGCCGAAAAAATGTTCCGGCTTGTCAGCCGGGCAACCGAGCCAGTGAATGCAGGGCGGCGAGTTGCGCTTGGCGTCCCGCAAAGGTTTCTCAGGATCGTAGGGCGCTAACCAGCTTGCGAAAACGGCAACGAAAATCAACAACCCCAAAATGACCATGCCCACCACCGCCGAGCGATGATGAAACAGGCGGCGAAGCGCGTCCTGCAAAGGGGTGCGGGGCGCGGCGACGCTCAGGGGTTCAAGCTGGGAGGGCGTAACGGTAGTTGCCATTTGAAAACCGACAGGGAACTTGATCTGCTATTGCAGACGGATGCGCGGGTCGAGAAAAGCGTACGAAGCATCTACCAGCATGTTGACCATGACGTAGATAATGGCAATGACCACTGTGGCCGCCTGCACCACCGAGTAGTCGCGGGCCAGGATCGAGGTGATCAACCAGGTGCCGATCCCGGGCAGGCCGAAGATTGTCTCGGTGAGCACCGCGCCGCTCAACAGCCCGCCCACCTGCAGGCCGACGATGGTGACGATGGGCAACATGGCGTTGCGGAGCGCGTGCCGGAAGATCACGGTTCTCTGCATCAGCCCTTTGGCCCGCGCAGTGCGAATGTAATCCTGGTTCAATACTTCCAGCAGGCTGGAGCGCGTCATGCGGGCGATGATCGAAAGCGGGATCGTCCCCACCGCCACCGAAGGCAGAATGAGGTGCCAGGCGGCATCTGTCCACACTTTGACATTGCCGGTGAGCAGGGCGTTGAGAGTGTACATGTTGGAGGCGAAGGTGACGGCGGCCAACGGGAATCCGGCCAACCCGTCGAGTTGAAACGTCTCGGTGAGAGGCGGGATGCTCAGGCCGGAGGTCAGGCGGCCCGACGGCGGAATCCACAGCGGTGTGCCTTTGAGGGTGAGGGCGAACAGATAAGCCAGCATCAACCCCAGCCAGAAGACGGGCATGGAGACTCCGATGTTGGCGCCGATCATTGTGACCACGTCCAGGACCGAGTTGCGCCGCACGGCGGAGATAATGCCCAGCAGGATTCCAAACGTGGTCGAGAACAACATTGCGCCAATGGTAAGCTCCAGTGTCATCGGCAAGCGCTCGACAATCACGTCAGAAACAGGGCGGCTGGTTTTCAGGGAGACGCCAAAATCGCCGCGCACCACGTTGCCCAGGTAGCGGGTGAACTGCACGCCGATGTTGTCGTTAAGACCCAGTCGTTCGCGGTAGGCATTGCATTGCTCTTCGGTGGCGCGTTCCCCCAGAGCAACGTAGCACGGGTCGCCGGGGATCAGGCGAGCAATGGCAAACGTGGTGAATAAAATTCCTGCCAGCACAGGCAACAACAAGAGCAGGCGGCGGAGAAAGAATTGAGTCATTACCTGAGACGAAAAAAAGAGCGATGGGGCCTCCCCAGCCAGGGGCCGGGCCCCATCGCTCACTTAGGCGCGCACGAATCCAGTAACCGGGTTAGTTGCCGGAAGGCGGCGGCGCGTTGAGTTGCTTGGCGAAGAAGCCGTTGAAGTATTCAAAGACGCCGCTGTTGCCTTTGTGGTTGGGGTCTTTCGCATCCCATTGGGCGACGAAAGTGGCCACCACGTCGTTGGCATCCAGATCAGCGCCGTTGTGGAACTTGACGCCCTGGCGCAGGTGGAAAGTCCACTCGGTCAGGTCAGCGTTGGCTTCCCACTTGTCGGCCAGGCCCCCTACAACTTCCACGCCGCCCAACTTAAACGCCAGCAGGGCATCGTAGACTTGCAGGCAGGCCCGCAGGGTCTCGCCGTCGGTCTCGTCGGCGCACCACAGTTGCACGGGTTCGGCGTTTTGCATCCACACCAGTTGGTCGGAGCCGGTGCCCATAGCGGCGAAGTATTCGTTACCGATCGGGCTGGTATGCGAGCCTTCGACGGTGGTTTTGAAGGCCACTCCTGAGCCGCCGTTCGCAACCGGGATCATGGGCACGTGTTGCTTGACCAGGGCGTTTACCAGGTCGTAATGTTGCTGGCGTTCCGCCGGATCAGAGAGAGAGGCGGCAGTGCGAATTTCTGCGACCAGATCCTCATAGGGCGCGCCAAAGTTCTTGGAAGCGCCCGTGAAGTGGAAGTCGTAGAAATTGGTGGCATCCGGGTAGTCGGCGCCCCAGCCGAGCATGAAGATGCTTTGCTCGCCGGCGGCTACTGATTGCAAGTAGGCGCCAGACTCCATCACATTAATTTTGAGCGTGACGCCAATCTCAGCCAACTCAGCCTGAATTTCCTGAGCAACCTGGCCGGGCAGCGGCAGATAACCGCGCACCACATCGCGATAGCTGATGGTGGCCTCGAAGCCATTCGGGAAGCCCGCTTCGGCCAATAAGGCCTTGGCGGCAGCCGGGTCATAGTCATACCACTTGGCGCCATCGCCTTCGGTGCTGAAACCGGGTAGCAAGGCCTCTGGGGCGAACTGCTCGGCTACCGATGAGCCAGCCGGGTAGTAGTTCTCTACAATGCGCTTCTTGTCAATGGCCATGGCCACCGCCTGGCGGACCTTCTCATTGTCAAAGGGCGGTATGGCATTGTTCAAGCCGATGTAAAAGATATTCAAAGCCGGGCGCGGAATGAGTTTGAGGTTGGAGTCGGCTTCGATAGTGGCAAAATCATCGGGAGCCGGGTTGTCTATCCCGTCCACTGTGCCCGATTGCAGTTCGAGCAATCGTTGCGCGGCCTCAGGCGACCAGCGGAAGATCACCGTCTGGGTCTTGGGCGGCGTGCCCCAGTAGTTGGGATTCGCCTCAAGGGTGATGTGATCGCCATGCACCCAATCTTTGACCATGTACGGGCCGGTGCCATTAGGCGACTCACTCATCTTGGCCGAATCGCCGCCATTGGCGTCCAGGTAATCCTTGTCTTGAATAGCAAAGACGCCGAAAGCCATCTTTGAGGGGAAGGCGGGATCGGGGAAGCACAGCGTCATCTTGACTGTGAATTGATCCACTGCTTCAATAGACTTGAACTCGCCGCCGTAACTGCAGTCATCGGCGGCCTTCGTCAGCCCCTCAAAAGCGGGAGGCGCCTCGGTTGGAACTTCCGTAGCCACCGGGGCGGCGGTAGGCGGCACGGCGGTGGGCGGGGCGGCAGTAGGTTGCGGAGCCTCGGTCGTGGCCGCCGGGCCGCCACAGGCCGCGAGCGCCATTGCCAAAATGACAAACGCGCTCGTCAAAAGAAACAATCTGTTGCTTTTCATACAATCTCCTCCTTATGGAATTGTGTCCCGCGTTGGGCGGGGGCGTTGCTTGCATTCTACAACGACTCTTTGATTCAGCAAAACATTTCCTAAGAGGTGACTGTCACCGGGCAATGCTGTGTGGTGAGATTCAGGCAGTTCTCTCCCCGGTGACAGTCACCTAAAGATTGGATGCAACTCGCGGTTGAAATCTTTGGCGGCTCACCCGCCGCCCTTGAGATAGATGCCCAGCGGATCAAGCTCACGCAACAGAGCCAGCTCCGTCGGGGAAACCGCCTCTGTTTCCCCAGGCGAGGCGGCTGACCTTAGCACCCAGCCCGTGTTCGCCCGCGCTTCCTCAACCGTTCGCCCCGGATGAAGCGCCGTCAGAATCATCTCGCCCGACTCATCCGGCTCCAAGAGGCCAATGTCGGTGACAACGGCCTGCGGGCCGCCGCCGCGCACGCCTGAAGCCTTGCGTGCCACGCCGCCGCCCAGGAAGCCGGCCCCGGTCACAAAATCACATTTCTCAGGGAAGCGGCGCTTTTGATGGGGCGTGATGAGATAAGTGCGGTTGGCCCAGGCCGCAATCTCGGCGCTGCCGCCCGAACCGGGCAGGCGCACTTTGGGTTTGGCGTAATCGCCGATGACGGTGGCGTTCACGTTGCCGTAGCGATCAATCTGTGCCCCGCCGAGGAAGCCCACGTCAATCAGCCCGCGTTGAAGGTAGAAGGCGAAGATTTCGTACATCGAGCACACGGCGGCGGCCCCGGAGACCAGGGCTGGGTCGCCAATCGAGAGCGGCAGGCGTTCCGGTTGCGCGCCCACCACGCCCGCTTCGTAGATCATCGTCAGGTTGGGCGCATGAGTCCGGCGGGCCAGGTTGCAGGCCAGGTTGGGCAGGCCCACGCCCACAAACACCACGTCGCCGTCGCGCAAAAGGCGGGCGGCGTTGATAGTCATGAGTTCGGAGGAGGAGTAATTCATTGCGTATCGCGTATTGCGTATCGCGTATCGCGTGAGGACATTACGCAATACGAACTACGCAATACATTTACCGGACTTTCGACAGAAACTCTTTGATCACTGCGCCCACTTCATCCGGTCTCTCCAGCGGAACCAGATGGCCCGCGCCCTGAACTTCGTGGGCGACGGTGTGAGGCGCGTGCTTCATCACCCGGCGTAGCGCCTGCGGAAAAAACGTGTCGGAGTCAGCGCCGCGAATCACCAGGAGTGGCGCGCGCAGGCTCTTCATTTCTTCCCACATATCGAAGTGGGCCGTCTCGTAAATTTTCACTTCCCACTCCGGCGTGTAGGCCAACTCCACGTGGCCGTCGAGCCGGGGCTTGGCTATCGAGTCCACGTAAGCGCGCAAGCCAGCGTCGCTGACGCGACTAAAGATAGGCGCGCGGCGATAACGCTGGTACATGATCTCGGCGCTTTCAAACACGCGCCGCCGCCGCAAAGTTGGCGCAATGAGCGGATGCGCCCGCCGCGCCAACCCCAGCTTTTGCGAGATGCGCCAGGCATATTGAAAGCGGCGATGGAAGATCACCGGATCGATCAACACCAGCGCCCGAAAAAGATCGGGGCGGCGCAGGGAAGCCGTCAGCGTGACCACTGCCCCCAGCGAGTGCCCCACGCCGATCAGGTCTTTGTGGCCGCGCTCGTCGAAGAAGCGGATCAGGTCTTCGACAAAAGTGTTCCAGTCGCGAAAGCCATTGATCGTATTATCCGGCCACAACGGGCGAAACGGCATTGAGCAGATGTGGTAACGCGGTGTGAGTGTCTCGATCAGTTGTTTGTAAGCCTGAGGCGGGTAGCCGTTGGCATGAGCAAAATGCAGAAGCGGGCCAGCGCCGCCGAAGTCAACAAAAGGGATCATTTTTTGATTTCGGATTTTAGATTGCTGATTGGGGATTGATGTTCTCAATCCAAAATCGCAAATCAAAAATCAAAAATCTCCATAGTTCACTTGCCCGCTCATCTTCGGCTTCACCTTCAATCGTTCGTGAGCCTCGGCCCCCAGCTTGGCCCAGTATTCGTCCCGGTCTTTCACGCCGAACACCCACTCGTCGAGCCAGCGTTTGACGGATTCTGGATCGGACGAGACCTTGTCCCACTCCAGATAAAACGGATTGTCGCGGTCGTAGTAGCCCTGCGCGTAAGACGGGTGGGCGCAGAAGGGCGCGTGGCACACGGCGCTGACGATGAGACCGGGGATGATGGTGCGATTCGGGTCAGCGCGGATCACGGCCTCGTCCACAATTTCTTCGGCAGTGACGATGACGCGCTTCGCGGCAAAGGCCGCCTCTTTTTGTTCGCCGATGATGCCCCAGATTTGGGCCTCGCCCCCGGCGCTGGCGCGTTGAGCGTGGATGATGGCTACATCCGGGTTGAGGGCCGGCACGGTGTTCAGTGAGCCGCTACCGTAGGGATCGATCACCGTTCGATACTGCGAATTGGCCTTCACCAGATCATCGGTTCCCACCGACTTCATTGGCAGAAACGGCAGGCCGCTGGCCCCGGCGGTGAGGCGGGTGATCATAGCAAAGTGCGAATACTCTTCGTACTCCAGCCGCCCCGCTTCCATCTCAGCGCGAATGATTCGCAGTGAGCCGACGCCGGGGTTGCCGGAATACGAAAAGATGAGCTTGCGGGCGCAACCGGCGGCCACCATTTGCTCGTAGATGATGTCCGGCGTGGCGCGGGCTAATATGAGATTCTTTTTGCCCTGACGGATGATTTCGTGCCCGGCGGCAAACGGGATGAGGTGGGTGAACCCGGCGGCGTACACGGTATCGCCGTCGTGAACGTGGGCGGCGATGGCTTGAGAGAGGGAAGTGAGTTTAGGCATATATGGACGAAGGACCGCTTTGCGAGACGAAGGACGAAAGCAGTCATTTGAATGGCGCAATTATCCTTCGTCGTCCGTCATCCGTCTATCGTCTTTTTGAACGCCACCCGATCATCCCCCGGCCCATCATAATCCGGGATCGGCTGGGAAGGGATGAAGCCCATTTTTGTGTGAAAGGCAATCGAGCCGCTGTTTACCGGCCCGGTGATGCAGTGCACTTCTTTCGCGCCTCGGGCGCGGGCCAACTCGAAGAAGCGTTCGTAGAGTTGGCGGCCCAGCCCGCTCTTTCGATGTTCCGGGTGCACGCCGACGAAATGAATATATGCCACGCCCGACTCGGATTGCGAAATGAAACCGATGAGGAAGGCGGCAAGTTCGCCATCTTTTTCGACGATGAAGCTGGTGTCGTTGAAGTGCTGGAAGTACAGGCGCGGCAAGAGGTGCGAGAGGTCGCGCCCGCCCCACCAGTCGGAGAGGATGGCGAGGACGCGAGGGTGATCGCTTTCGGTCGGGTGTCTCAATGAAAAAGAAGAAGAGAGAGAGGAGAGAGGGGAGAAAGAGAAAGTGAGCCAGTCAATGACAGTAGTAACGAGTTGCTGGCGGTGGTTGGTGAAAGAGTGGTCGGCTTCGGGAATGCGATGTTGGATGATGTTGGGCAGGGCGGCTAACAATGGTTGATAGTGTTCGGGCGAGAAGAGTTCGTCCTGATCGCCGGTGACGAGGAAGATGCGTTTGCCGGCGAGTTGAGCCGCCAGGCCGGTGATGGGCGGAAGCGTCATCCACTGTTGTTGCAGTTGGGGGCCGGTGATGTTATTGAGCATGGAAGCAAAGGCGTCGAAGATGTCTAACGTCAGCGGGGCAGTGTTGGGGTCAATGAGGGGGCATAGCGGAACCAGAGCCACAAAGCGAGAGTCGGCTGCCCCGGCGGCCAGCGTGGTGTAGCCGCCGATACTGCTTCCCACGAGCGCCAGACGGTCGCCGTCCACACAAGGTTGCTTGAGCACCCAATCTGTCGCGGCGCGCACATCGTCCACCAGATTGTGGAGCGAGTAGTCGCCGCCCGATCCCCAACAGCCGCGATAGTGAAAGGTGAGGCAGTTCCAGCCTGCATCGCGCAAGGCGTAAGCGAGATCAAGATTCTTCTCGACGCCGGGCACGCCGTGAAGAAGGATGGCGGTTGGACGCCCCCTGCGCTCCGCTTCGGGGATCTCCGACGGCGAGTCGCCGGCGGCGCGATAGAAGCCGCCAAGCAATTTGTGGCCGTGTGAGGTGAAGGTGATGCCGTCGAGGCCGGGTTGGAACATTATTTCTTCGGCGGCGCTTTGATTTTAGGTTTGAGAAAATCGAGCGCGCCTTTCTTCGCCGGCGGCGGCCCGGCCGGTTTTGGCGGCGGCGGCGGGGCGGGCTTCTTGGGCGGCGGGCTGAAGCGCGCCTTGGCCCGGTCGCCCAAAGATTTTTTGGGCGGCGGCGGCGGCTTGGCCGGCCTGGAGCGTTGATAGGCGCCCCAGCCGACAATGAGCATGACAGCCAGGCCCAGCACGACAAACGGGTTGACTGGGTTGCCCGCCGAGACCCAGAGAAAAAAGATGTAGGCGCTGATCACGCTGACTAGCAGAAGCGCCAGCCCGATGCGGCCTTCGGGGTTGGGGTTGGGCATATCGGTGATCAGTGGTCAGTGACCAGTTCTCAGTATGTTCTCTAGCAACTGATCACTGACCACTGAAAACTATTCAATCAGGGTGTGAATCTGCTCGTGCATGTAGAGCGGCAGATAGTAATAGCCGCCTGCGTTCTTGCCGGAAGAACCGGAGCCTTTCCAGCCGCCGAACGGTTGGAAGCCCGGCCACGCGCCGGTGGTTGCGCCCTGCGGGCGGTTGGCGTAGGTGACGCCGGCCTGAATGTTGTCGAAGAACCAGGCCGCTTCCTTCTTGCTTCCATAAAAACCGGCGGTCAGACCGTAGTCCACGTCGTTCGCCATTTTCATGGCGGTGTCAATTGAGTCGACGGTGTGAATCATGGTGATGGGCAGGAACATCTCGTGCTTCCACAAGCGGTGATCGTGCGGCACTTCATCCACAATCGTCGGCGGGCAGAAGTAGCCTTTGGCAAAGTCGCCGTCGCGCAACTGCTTGCCGCCGGTGAGGAACACGCCGGTGCCGCTCAGTTCTTCGGTGAACTCGCCGAACTCGCGGTACGAACCGGCGTTGATCACCGGGCCGTTGTACACCTCGCGGCGGGTCGGGTCGCCGACGACGAGCTTGCTCGTCAACGCTACCAGCTTCTCGGTGAATTTATCTTTCACCGGCTCTTCGACGTAGATGCGCGAGCAGGCCGAGCACTTCTGCCCTTGCAGGCCGAAGGCCGAGCGCATGATGCCGATGGCGGCCCGATCCAGGTCGGCGTTTTTGGAAACGATGGCCGGGTTCTTGCCGCCCATCTCGGCCACGCACGGGCGCGGATACTTGCCGGTGGCGAACTGCTTGTAGATTCTCATGCCGACATCATACGAGCCGGTGAAGGTGATGCCGGCCACACGCGGGTCGTCAATCAGCGTCTGCCCCACCGTCGAGCCGCCGCCGGTGATGTAGTTGAACACGCCGTCGGGGATCCCAGCGTCGCGGATGCACTCGGCCAACAGTCGGCCCGTCCAGGCGGTGTCGGACGCCGGTTTGAAGACGACGGTGTTGCCCGTCACCAAAGCCGCGCCCGACGGGCCACCCGCCAGCGCGAAGGGGAAGTTGAACGGACTGATGACCACCCACACGCCGTAAGGTTTGAGCACTGAGACGTTGGAGGATTGATAGCCGACGAGCGGATCGACTCCCATCGGTTTGATGAAGCCGTCGTTGCGCTCCATCGAGTCGCATGAGTAGTAGATCAGGTCAGCCGTCTCCTGCACGTCGCCCAGGGCCTCCATGCGATTCTTGCCCACTTCCAGAGACATGGCCGCGCCAATTTCGTACACGCGCTTCTCGATGTTGGCCGCCGCTTTGCGCAGAAGCCGCACCCGATCTTTCCACTTCAGGCCCGCCCACTTGGGCCAGGCGGCGTGCGCCGCCGAGATGGCGTCGGTGGCGTCCTGGGCCGAACCTTTCTGGAAAGTGCCCAGCACCCAGTCGGTGTTGATGGGCGACCGGTCTTCAAACTTGTCGGCGGTGAAGCGATCCTGGTTGTTGATGATCATGCCGTGATCTTTGCCCAGGTTGGCCTGCACCCCGGCCAGCGCCTTCTCGAACCGGGTGTGCAGTTCTTCGGGCGGGCTGAACATGGTGGAATACGTCAGCCGGAACGGCGCGGGTTTGGCCTTCGGCGCGGCTTTCTTCACAGCCTTGCGGGTCGCTTTGCGGGTTGCTTTCTTGGTTGCCATAGAGGAATCTCCTTTGAGTGAGTTGATGAGGTGATAGGGAGACAAGGGGACAAGGAGAAGGGGAGAACTTATGCTCTCTTTGCCTTATCGTGCCTGAGTACCCAAATTTCTGGATGGTTGATCATGCTGACGAGCATTCTGATAATCTCGTCATAAGTTTTGTAAATTGTGATTGCCTCGCCCCGTTTCAGGTACTTACATTTTACAGCAAATTCAATCCAGACCTGTGTCTCGGCCGCTTCGCTCTCTGCGTCTGAAAGCTTGCTAATGAAATGAGCTTCATAACGCCTCTTCCTCCAAGCTTCAGCCAGGTTGGCGCACACTGAGCGAGACGAGCGTCGAATCTGGTCGGTTAAGGAATAGGTCTCTTCTTTGGGGAAAGACTTCGACAGTTCAAAAATCTCCATCGCCGTGTCGAATCCCTTCCGATAAACTTCCAAATCATTATGGGTTGTAATCTTCTTAGCCATAGTTCTCCTTGTCTCCCCCTCTCCCTGTCTCCCCTTCTCCTCTTCTACAACACTCCCCTCAGCCACGCAACCCCCGGCCCTGCCAGCGCGGGCGTTGACGGACTGCTGGCTTCGTGGTCTGCGCCGACGAGCGGGAAGACGGAGAGCGGGCTGTTGACCCGGCGAGCGATCTGGTAAGAGGCGGTGAAATCGCAGATGTGGTCTTGTGTACCGTGGACAAGAGCAACAGGGCATTTGATGTTGCCCAGCACATCGCGCAGGTGAAAGGGTTTGGCCAGGATAAACGACTCTTTGATGGTGGGAGCGCCGATGACGTGAGCAAAGTGTTCCTGGATTCCCGCCACGGATTCGGGCAAGCCCTTGCCGGCGTCGAACGGCGAGGCAAAAGCCAGGCACGCTTTCAGGCGCGGGCTGATGGCCGCCGTGCGCAGGGCGTAAAACGCGCCGAGGCTTCCGCCTATCACGACCAGCCGGTCGGGGT